>CALJUJ010000117.1 GCA_937975525.1 uncultured bacterium | reverse complement strand
GGACAACTCAGGCTGTGCGGCCTTGGCTTTCTCCCAGACTTCGGTGCCGGAGACGCCGGGTTTGGCCAGCAGGGCTTCGTAGCTGTCGATGGCTTCCATGTGACCGGTTTCTTCGCAAACCCAAATCGGCCGCGGCGTGCCCCAGGGCATCGGATTCCACGTCGTCGTCTCGATCGCGATCTTCGTTCCCTACCTCATCGGCCACGCCCTCCTTGCGTCGATGTTCTGGGGGGCGCGCTTCCAGCCGACGATGCCCGAGGACATGGGCTGGGCAGTCTTGCAGCACGTCTTCCTGATCGCCCTTCCCGAAGAGGTCTTCTTTCGTGGCTACTTGCAGACCCAAATCGACCGGGCGAGCACACGCCGCTGGCGCGTCCTCGGCGCGGAGGTCGGTGTCGGCTGGGTCGCGTCCAGTGTGCTCTTCGGTGCCTGCCACATTTTCAATGGTGGCCCGGCGCGCCTGGTCACCGCCTTCCCCGGGCTCTGGTACGGCTGGCTTCGTGCGCGTACCGGCAACGTCTGGGTGCCAGCCCTCTACCACGCGGCGAGCAACCTGTTGATGAAATTCATGGTGGCGAGCCTGCAGCCGTGACCCGGTCCGCCGGGGATCAGCGCGTCGCGGCGACGATCCACTCCCCGTAGGCGGCCGAGGCCCCGGCGGCGTTCAAGACGAGGAACTCGGGCGTATCGTAACTGTGCAATCGCGTTACGAGTTTCTCGGTTTCTCCGCATCGGTCGGCGGTCGTCTTGACCACCAGTTGCCATTCTTCGTCCTCTTGGACGGCGCCCTGCCAGCGGTAGACCGAGCGCACCGGACCGACGATGTTGACGCAGGCCGCATGCCCGGCGGCCACGAGCTCGCGGGCAATGTGCTCGCCTTCGGCGGTGTTGCCTACCGTGATCAGGATGACGACGGGATCGTGGGTCATGGGTCCTCCTACCCTTCCCGCAATGCGCCGCCAGCGGCGATTGCCGTACTTCGCCGCTGGCGGTGATTGACTTCGGATACGGCTTCCTTTATTCGCTTTGATTCCTCTTCGGGAGATCTGTCATGACGTATGCAGTCATCCGCACCGGCGGAAAGCAATATCGCGTTGCACCGGGCGACATCATCAGCGTCGAGAAGCTCGACGGCGAGCCCGGCAGCGAGGTTTCGTTCGACCAGGTTCTCGCGGCCCGCGACGGCGAATCGCTGCGGGTCGGCTCGCCGCTCGTCGAGGGTGCTCGCGTGACCGGCCAGGTCGTCCGTCACGACCGAGAAAAGAAGATTCTCGTGTTCAAGAAGAAGCGCCGCAAGAACTACCGCCGGCGCCAAGGGCACCGGCAGGCGTTCACCGCGGTGCGCGTCACCGACATCGTCGCAGGAGCGTAGCTCATGGCTCATAAAAAGGGACAAGGTAGTAGCCGCAACGGACGTGACAGCCGGGGCCAGCGCCGTGGCATCAAGCTCTTCGGGGGGCAGGCCGCGACGGCGGGCAACATCATCGTCCGCCAACTCGGCACCAAGATCTATCCTGGTAAGAACGTCGGCATGGGCCGCGACTACACCCTGTTCGCGCTCGTCGACGGCACGGTCGAATACGACCGCCTGGGTCGCTCGCGACGCCAGGTTCACGTCGTCCCGAGCGCCTAGCTCTCCCAACGTGCCGCGCAGAGCGGCCGGGCGCCCATCGCTCGCCCCGCGGTGCCCACATGAGATTCATCGACGAGGCCGTCGTTCAGGCGCGCGCCGGGGACGGCGGCGACGGCTGCATCGCCTTCCTGCGCGAGAAGTATCGGCCCAAGGGCGGTCCGGCCGGTGGTGATGGCGGCGACGGCGGCGACGTCGTCTTCGTCGCCGATGCCGGCTTGTCGACGCTCCAGGACTTTCGTTTCCAAACGCTTCTCAAGGCGCAGAGCGGCGAGCCGGGACGCGGCAAGCAACAGTACGGCAAACGGGGCGAGGACAAGGTCGTTCGCGTTCCGCCGGGCACGATCATTCACGATGCCGACGATGGCAGCGTCGTTGCGGATCTCGCGGAGGACGGCGCCCGGGTCGTCGTCGCCCGCGGCGGGCAGGGCGGGCTCGGCAACATGCATTTCGCTACCTCCACGAACCAAGCGCCTCGCCGTGCGTATCCCGGCACACCGGGAGAGCAGCGGCGCCTTCGTCTGGAGCTGCGTCTGCTGGCGGACGTGGGCATCGTCGGTTTCCCGAGCGTCGGCAAGTCGAGCTTGATCGCGCGGGTTTCTGCCGCCCGCCCGAAGGTTGCCGACTACCCGTTCACGACACTCGTGCCCAACCTCGGGGTCGTCCGCTTCGGCGACCACGAGTCGTTCGTGCTCGCCGACATCCCCGGGCTCATCGAGGGCGCACACGAAGGTGCAGGGCTCGGCGATCGCTTTCTGCGCCACGTCCGACGAACGCTGCTGCTGATCCACATGATCGATCCCAGCGGTGTCGCGGGCCGCGATCCCGTGAACGACTACGATACGATTCAGCGCGAGCTCGAGGCATTCGACGCCGAGCTCGCGGCGAAACCGCAGATCGTCGTCGCCAACAAGATGGATCTGGCGGAGTCGCGTGAGGCTTATCCGGCTCTCGAACGTGCGCTCGCTGCCCGCGGCGTCGCCTTGACACCGATCTCCGCGGCGACCAGCGAAGGCGTTGCCGCGTTGGTGCAGGAAGTGGGTCGACGCTACAAGGAGCTCGCATCGGCCCGGCGGCATGCGGAAGCGGCAGGCGCCGATTGAGCAGCGCATGAACGAGCACATCGAAGCCAAGAGACGGTGGTTGGCGCGGGCGCGCCGCGTCGTGCTCAAGGTCGGCAGCAGCATCCTGGCGCACGAACGCGGCCTGGCGCATGGTCGGCTTCCCAGCCTGGCCGCGGAGATCGGCGCACTGCATCGGCGTGGCCTCGACGTGATGGTCGTCAGCTCCGGCGCCGTCGCCGCTGGCCTGGCGCGGCTCGGCCGCACCTCCCGTCCCAAGACCGTTCCCCAACGTCAGGCAGCGGCGGCGGTGGGTCAGATCGACCTGATGGCCCTGTACGAGGAACACCTCGATCGTCTCGGGATCCGGGTCGCGCAGATCCTGCTGACCCACGACGACCTCGCCAACCGCAAGCGCTATCTGAACGCCCACCTGACGATCGAATCTCTGTTCGCGGCACGAGTGCTGCCCATTGCCAACGAGAACGACACGGTCGTCACCGACGAGCTCACGACGTTCGGCGACAACGACAACCTCTCCGCGCTCATCGCAGGCTTGGTCGAGGCCGACCTTCTGGTCCTGCTGAGCGACGTCGACGGCCTCTACACCGAGAACCCGAACGACTCGCCGGATGCGCGGATCGTGCGTGTCGTCGACCTCGGCAGCTGTTCGGAGGCGAGCTTCCGGATGAGCGGCCGCGGGCCGCTGGGAACGGGGGGCATGGCCTCGAAGTTCGCGGCTGCGCGCAAGTCGAGTGCCGCGGGCATTCCGACGGTGATCGCTCCGGGTCTGCGCGACGGGGTGCTCGCTCGCGTCCTCGACACCGACGTCGAGGAAGGCACCCTGTTTTTGCCTCAGGGCGACCGGCTGGCGCGGCGCAAGCACTGGATCGCCTACACCCTGCGCCCGGCGGGAACCCTCACGCTCGATGCCGGCGCCGTCGACGCCGTCGTCCGCGGCGGCCGCAGCTTGCTGGCATCCGGTCTGCGTCGCATCGAAGGAAGGTTCGAAGGTGGAGCCTGCGTGCGCTGCGCCGATCCGGACGGGCGCGAGTTCGCCCGCGGCCTGGTCAGTTACGGCGCCGCGGAGCTCGAGCGCATCAAGGGGCACCAGAGCACCGAGATCGAGAGCATCCTGGGCTACAAGCTCACCGACGAGATCATCCACCGGGACGATCTCGTTCTCACGGTGGAGCGGTGACCGCTTCCCGGGCGTCGCGCAAGCCGAGCTCGCCGTTCATGGCCGACGGCGAGGGCGCGGTCGAGCGCTACATCGCCGCCGCCCCGCCGCGGCGACGCGCCATGCTGCGAACGCTGCACGATCGGATACGTGCCTGCTTCCCGATGGCCACGGTGGACATGCGCTACCGCATGCCCACCTATGCTTTGGGCGAGGGTTGGGTGTCGATCGCCAACCAGCGGAGCTACGTGTCACTCTACACCTGCAGCGCGGCTCACCTCGAGGCGTTTCGGCGGGAGTACCCGGAGATCGGCACCGGCAAGGGGTGCATCCGTTTCCGTGAGCGCGATCCGATTCCCGAAGACGCCGTCGATGGCGTGATACGTCACGCGATGCTGCATCCCAAAGGGTAGGGGAGCAGCTCCCGCATCGGCGGATGGAGCGGAGGGGGCACGACGTGCGAGAGCACACTCGGCGCCGCCATGCGGCGATGGGGGCCGTGCCAGCCCGTCGCGCGTGAACTCGAGGTCGCCCGTCACCTCCGCCAGACAGGCACTAGCGTCGACCGAGCCCCACCACCAAGCCTTCGCGCGCCGCGCGGGCGCGCGGAAAGATCTTCTTCGCCAGACGCTCGAGCGGCGGGATCTGCGCATCGCGTCGGCAGGGATCGTGGTGGAACAGGATGAGCTGGCCGACACCGGCGGCGCGCGCCGCTTCGGCAGCCATTCGAACCGTGCTGTGCCCCCAGCCCTGGCGGTTGTCCTCGTCGCGGAAATACTCGTGATGCGTGTACTGCGCGTCGTGAATCAAGACGTCGGCGCCGGCGGCAAAACGCACGACCGAGTCGAATCCCCCCTGCGGAGCCTCGATGTCCGTCGCGTAGACGACGCTCCTCCCATGGCAGGTCAGCCGGAACAGATGCACGCCGAAGCGCGGGTGCGCGCTCGTGTGCTCGACCTCCACCTGCACCTTCGGCTGGCCGCCGAGGTTGAGGCGCCGTCCTGGTCGCAGCTGCCGAACGTCGATGCGCGCCGGTAGCTCCTCCATGTCGACCGGAAAGAAGCGGCCGCGCATCGTCTGCGCCAGATGCTCGGCGAGCCCAGGCTCTCCCGTGTCTGGCCCGTAAAGTCGGCAGCGCCACCCCTTTCGGTAGAACGGCTTGAAGAAGCGGAGGCCTTCGATGTGGTCGTGGTGGAGGTGGCTCAGCAGGATCGCGAGATCGCCCGGCGGCTCGTGGTCGACGAGGTGCTGACCGAGCGCGATCAGGCCGGTCCCGGCGTCGAAGACCACGCGCTTGCCGCCCGCCTCGACCTCGACGCACGACGAGTTGCCGCCGAACTTGGCCGTCGACGGTCCAGGGACGGGGAAGCTCCCGCGAACACCCCAGAATCGGATTCGAATGTCCTGCTCGCCCTGCATGCCCTAGGCCTCCCCACCCGGCTGACGCGTTCAGCAGGTGAAGATCCAACGTTGCCGCCCCCGAATCAAGGCGGATGTGGCGCCGGGCGACCTTGAGTCGCTGCGGCCGACGCGCTACCCACGAACGTCGCCCGCGGGCGGCAGCACCAGAGGGAGGGAGCGTGGGGTGGCGGATCTGATTGGAAATCTCAACGAGATGCAGCGACGCGCGGTCCTGCACGACCGCGGACCGCTGTTGATCCTCGCGGGCGCGGGTTCGGGAAAGACGCGAACGCTCACCCATCGGGTGGCGCACCTGATGGCCGAGCGCGACGTTCCGGCGTCGCGCATTCTCGCCGTAACCTTCACCAACAAGGCGGCCGGGGAGTTGCGCACGCGACTGG
>CALJUJ010000116.1 GCA_937975525.1 uncultured bacterium | reverse complement strand
CAATTTGACTGACGCATCCTTGTAAGTTGTGATCGAGCCGGACCAGCCGTCTACGATTCAGTTGACGTCCGCGCCCGACGACTTCGCCGACGTCATCGAGGGGACCCTCGTTGCGTTTGCGGCTACCGTCGATGACGACGTGGGAGCATGGACGCGATTGTCGCTCGACGGGCGCGAGGAGCGGCGATCGTACTCGCACACGCCCACCTTCCACCTGCCGGTGCCCAACCTGGATGGTGTGACGAATCCGATCGAGGTGACGCTCATCGCCCGGGATCGCATGGGCCAGGAGGCCGCGACCGCGCCCGTGCATCTGAACGTCGTCGCGGACCAGCCGCCGACGGTGATTCTCGATGTTCTGCCGCTGGAGTCCGAGCTCGTCGAAGGAACGCCGTTGACCGTCGACGTCGACGCGGCCGACGACGTTGGGGTTACTGATGTGAGTCTGTTCATCGACGGTGAGCTCGTTGCGACGGAAGCAGGGGGTCGCCTGCATGCCGTGGTCAATCTGCCGGCGGGCACGGACCTCGACCAGGTCGTGATTCGCGCGGAAGCGTTCGATACACGCGGGCAGGTCGGCAGTGATGAAGTGACGAAGACGCGTCGCGACGACCTCGTCGGACCGACAATCGAGATCGTTGCACCGGTAGACGGTACGATCGCCGAGATCGGCCCGGCCGACGTCGTGATTCTCATCGATCGAACCAGAACGGCCGGATTCTCGGCCGGCGCCGATCTCGATGGTGACGGTGCTGACGACACGATTCTCGATGCCCAGGTGCTCGCGGCGCAGGAGTTGCTGAATCGCCTGGATCCGACGAAGGTGCGCGTCGGTCTCGTCAGCTACTACAGGTCTGCGTTCCTGCATCAGCCGTTGACAGAACATTTCGATCAGGTCAGGGCAGCGCTCTCCTCGTTTTCCGCGTCGACGAGCTCGAGCGATGCGAACTTGTGGTACGCAATTGACACGGCGCGCGAGGAACTCCTTGGTGAGCGTTCCCGGCGCAATGCCCTTCCGGTGCTGCTCTTGCTCTCCGGGTCGGATGCGGGATTCCCGGAAGGTGGGCTGGGGCGCGAACAGGAAGCCGGGATCACGATCAACACGTTCGCAGTCGGCTCACGGCCGAATCGCGCGGTGCTCGAGCAGATCGCACTCGGGACCGGAGGTGGATTCACCGACGGCAGCGATCCGGCGACGTTCATCGATCAGCTCGCTGATGTCGTGCTCTTCGGGATCCGCGAGATGGCGATCCTGTCGAATGTCGCCGACGACGTTGCGGTCGCCAAGGTGGAGACGCGGTTTACGTCGACGGACGGCAGCGTCAACACGACTTTCACGTCGACCCGACCGCCCTTCCATACATTCTACCCGGTCGTGTCATTGGACGAATCGGTCGAGCTCGATGTCGTCGCAACGGCAACCGACTTCGGCGGCAACACGGCCGTCTCCGACCCGATCCGCGTTACGCTCCTGCCGTCGCTGTCGGCGCCGTCGATCGGTCGGGTGGTTCCGCCCATCGGCAAGCCCGGTCGGATCATCGATATCATGGGTCGCTTTTTCGCATCGGATCGGGACTGCACGGAGATCGAGCTGACCCCGCTCCAAGACTGCTTTCTGCGAAATTGTGCGGGAGCTCCGCCCGAGGATGAACTCAATTGCGCAGCAACGCTTTGCAGCGAGGATCTCGGCCAGATGTCGGCCGCTTGCCAGGGCTGTGTCGTGGCGGCGGGCACCGTCGAAGGGACGCAAAGGGATTGTCTGCGCAACGTCGTAACGTTCGGCGATACAATCGCGTCGATCCTGTCGATGTCGAAGGATCGTATCAGCGTCGTTGTGCCCCAGGGCAGCGGTGACGCGGACGTGCGTGTGACAGCTGATGGAATCGCTTCGGAGCCGTTCTACTTCGAGTTCGACGGCGATGCAGATGGTGTCTCGGATACCAGAGAAGCAGTCGGGGGTACCTCGCCGAACGACCCGGACAGCGATGGCGACGGCTTCGGAGACGCCGCCGAGCTTCGTATCGGCAGCGACGCGCTCGACCCGAACAGCATCCCCACGGTGCTGCTGTACGGTACGGGGCAGAATGAGGATCGAGACTGGTTTCTCTACCGAATCGACGTTGCCACGGCTACGGCGATTCCCGTTGGATACCTCGGCTACAGCAGCGATTACCTTGCGCTCGATTTCGATGCGTCGCGGGAGCTGTTCGGCTTCGAAGACAATGAACGATTGCTTCGCATCGATCATCGGGACGCATCGATCACGACGGTGGGGCACACCGGGATCTTCGGTGCCTTGTACGACATGTCGTTCCGGCCTTTTGATGGCGGACTGTTTGGGTACAGCCGCAAGTACGGCTGGACCTCTGCCTACCTTGCACAAATCGATCCGCTCGACGGTAGGGCGGCCTTTCTGCCTTCGGCATTTGGTCTTTGTTCCGATGCAGTTGTCGACGTGCCCTCCGATA
>CALJUJ010000115.1 GCA_937975525.1 uncultured bacterium | reverse complement strand
CGGCTTCCTTCACGGCCGCCATCTCAGCGCCCCCCTTCTTCGCCGCCGGTGCTGCCGGCGAGGGCATCGACGACCGCGGCGGCGCCGGTCGCGAACAGATCGCCGAGGGCATCCGAGGCGCGCGCGTCGACGCCGGCTCCACGCAGCAGCTCGTGCTCGAGTTGGCGCAGCGTTCGGTAGCGCACCGCGCCGAGGTAGGCGCCGCGCTCGTCGACGACCGGGATGGAGTGCACCTCGCGCCAGCCCGGGTGGGACACGACCTGCGCCCGGTCGGCCCCGGCGCTCAGGCGTACGGGCTGCGGCACCATGACGTCGACGAGCTCGGCGTCGCCGGGAGCGAGGAGAAGCTCGCGCAGGTTGACGACCCCGACGAGAAGGTGCTCGCGGTCGACGACGTATAGATTGTAGCGGGCCTGCTCGGGGACGGTGCGAACGCGTTCGAGAGCGCCGGCGACGTCGAGGTCGCCGGGCAGCGCCAGGACGGCAGGATCCATGAGCGCGCCTGCCGTATTTTCCGCGAAGCCGAGCAGCGCCTGCAACGTTCGCCGCCGCGCCGCCGGAAGCTCGGCGAGGAGGGCTTCGCGGCGGTCCTCGGGGATGCGCCGTGCCAGGCGCGCGGCGACGTCGAGGTCGAGCGCGTCGACCAGCTCGGCCGCGGCCTCGGGCGCGAAGGCGGCGAGCACGTCGGTCGCGTGGTGCAGCGAGAGGCGCGCGAGCACCTCCGCCGCGGCCTTCGCGTGAACGGAGGCCAGCATGGCGATGGTGTCGGGAACGCCGTGGCGATCGAGCGCGACCGCCGCCCGGTCGGGGTGCTGGTCGACGAGCTCGCGCGCGATTCGTGACTCCAGGCTCATGGCTCCCCTCCCGAACCCAGGTGACAGCAGTGCCGTGGGTTCCGTACAATCCCGGTAGAACGTCTGCCGCAACGAGCGCGGCGATGGGCCCATCTCGAAACGAGGAGATCACGAAATGGACGAGCTTACCATCAGCACCATCGGCACGGTTCTGCAGCGCGAGCTGGCGACGATGGCGACGGCGATCGCGGCCTTCCTTCCCAATCTGGTCGCTGCCGCGGCCGTACTGCTCCTCGGTTGGGGGGCCGCGCGCCTGTTGCAAGCGCTGGTGCGACGCACCTTGTACACGTTGCGCATCGATCGGCTCGCATCACGCCACCGCTTCGTCGAGCACGCGGGTCTCACCCACGCGCCATCGGACGCCCTCGGCATCCTGGTCTTCTGGCTGGTGATGGTGGGCTTCGTGCTCACCGCGATTCAGATTCTCGGCGTCGCCGCCGTCAGCGCCACCCTGGAGCGCCTGCTCGGCTACGTGCCGAACCTGATCGGCGCGTCGCTGGTCACGCTGCTCGGCCTGTTGCTGGCGCGCTTCCTCGGCAGCGCAACGGCGTCCGCAGCTGTCGCGGCCGGCGCCGGCAGCCCGGCGCGCCTCGGCTCCCTCGTACTCGCGCTCGCGGTCGGCCTGGTGGTCATCGTCGCCATCGAGCAGCTAGGCTTCGCCACCAGCCTGCTCATCGTTCCCCTGGCCGTGGTGATCGCCACCGTCGGCGTCAGCGCCGGCGTCGCCTTCGCCCTCGGCGCCTACCCCATCATCACGCACATCCTCGCCGGGCACTTCCTCAAGCAGTCCCTGCCGCGCGACGTGTTCGTCGAAGTCGAAGGTCAGCAGGGAATCGTCGAGCGCATCGGGCCGACCGATACGTTGTTCCGCAACGGCGAGCGACGTTGGAGCATCCCCAACGCGCGCCTGCTCGAGCACGTCGTGCAGCGCTGAGGCCCCCGGCCGGATCACTCTTCGGTCGCGAGCCTGCTGCCGAAGTAGCCCCGCCAGGCGCGATCGACGACGTCCATCGTCAGCTCGAAGCCGCGTCCCTGGTAGCCACAGATGTCGCGGGCGCGTTCGATCAGATCGCGCGGCTCGCAGCTACGCAGGGGCCGCTGCTCGGCCTCGTAGCGCGCGAACAACGCCTCGATCATCCCAGGCGGCACCGTGGCACCACGCGCTTCGGCGTAGCGCGTGAAGATCGTGCGGTAGGCTTCGGGCTCGGGGTGATCGAGATGCAGCCGGTAGCCCATCCGGCGCAGGAACGCCGCGTTCATGACCTTTTCGGGCTCGAGATTCGTCGACAGGATCAGCATCAAGAGAAACGGCACGGTCAGCTTCTGGCCGGTGCTCAGCGTCAGGTAGTCGACGCGACGCTCGAGCGGGAAGATCCAGCGGCTGAGTAGATCGAGCGGCGCGGCGCGCTGGTAGCCGAGATCGTCGAGCAGAAAGATGCCGCCGTTCGCCTTCAGGTGCAGCGGCGCCTCGTAGTACCGGTGCGCCGTGCTGTACGACAACTCCAGGGCATCGAGCGTCAGCTCGCCGCCGGCAACCAGAAACGGCCTTCGGATGCAGGCCCAACGCCGATCGACGCGAAGCGCCGGATCCGGCGTTTCGGGGGTCTGCCGCGTCTCGTGCAGCTGGGGGTCGTAGATGCGCACGATGCTGTTGCCGATGCCGATGCAGTGCGGGATCCACAGATCGCCCGCCAGCGCGCCGTGGAGCAGGTGGCCGACGGTCGTCTTGCCGGTGCCCGCCGGGCCGAACACGAACAGGCTGCGGGCCGACGCACAGGCCAAGCCGGCCACTTCGATCACGTCGTCGGGCAGCACCAGGTCGCGCACCGCGGCGCGCACCGCATCGGCCGATACCGGCGGGAAGTGGTCGACCTGCCACTGCAAGACCTCGGCGTAGCGCTCGACCGACACCGGAGCCGGTCCAACGTAGCCGGACACGTCGAACGCACGCTGCGCCCTCTCGTGCCCGAGGCCGGTCATCACGTAGCGAAAGTCGAACTGGCCGGCTTCGCCGAGAATCTCCACGAGCTTGTCCCGGCGGTGCTGGTCGAGAAGCACGCTCACCAAAGCCGACGACAAACACATCCGCTTGGCGATCTCGGCAGCGGTGAACTTGGTCATCGAATAGGCGGTCTTGAGCACCAGCGCGGCGAGCACGTCGACGTCGTACCCGGCGTCGGACGTCGACGTCGGCGCCACCGGTGCATGGCCGGCGCCGAGCGGTATCAACCCCGGTCCGACGAGGAGATCGGCGGCCTGCGCCGCCGGCACCGGGGCCGGTTCCGCAGTGGTGTCGGCGACGGCGCCGCGACGGGCGAAAATCGATGTCATGTTGCGCCCATACCCGAGCCGACGCCGATTCGAAACGAAAACATGGGTGGCCCGATACGTCCGGTCGAGGGGCGGTTGCCGCGGCGCCAGACCGGTGTTACGCCCGGTGTGTGAACGTGCTCCGCAACTCCCTGGTGGCCGCCGGCGCGATGTTGCTCGTGGTGGGCTCCGGCAACCTCTACGTCGCCAGCGGCAACATCACCAAGTACACCGCCATCCTCGCCGACCGCCAGCTCGAGACGCCCGCGGCCCCGTCGCCCGATTTCCCGCGGCTCGATGCCCGCATGACCGAAGACGTGCTGCGCCCGCTGAGGCACGGCAGCGGCGGCGACGAGCACGCGGTGTTCAAGCTAGAGTTCTATCGGGTGGTGCAGCAGGGCGGCTACGTGATGAACACGGTCGGTGTCGGGTGCGTCGGCATCGGCCTGCTGGCCGAGCGTGTCCGCCGCCGCCGAGCCCTCGCGGCCGCCTGAGTCGATGACCCAGCCGGCGTCGCGCGTGGCCGCGTGGGCGCACGGCTGGCGCCCGTACGCCTGGCTCTCGGCGCTCGCCCTCCTCTACTTCGCCCCGGGCATCGCCTCGCTGCCACCGACCGACCGCGACGAAGCGCGCTTCGTCCAGGCGACGCGTCAGATGCTGGAGAGCGACGACTACGTCCGCATCCGCTTCCAGGACAAGCCGCGCCACAAGAAGCCCGCCGGCGCCTATTGGCTGCAGGCCGCCGCCGTGCACGCCGTCGCCGAGCCGAGCACCCGCGCGATGTGGCCGTACCGACTGCCTTCGTTGCTGGCCGCGTGGGCGACGCTGTTGATCGGGTTTCGTCTCGCCCGCGGTCTCGTCGGCGCCGAGACCGCGCTCGTCGCCGCCACCATCCTCGGCACCACCGCCGTGCTCGTCGCCGAGGCCCATCTCGCCAAGGCCGACGCCGCATTGCTGCTCACGGTCGTCGTCGCGCAAGGAATCCTCGGACAAGC
>CALJUJ010000114.1 GCA_937975525.1 uncultured bacterium | reverse complement strand
GCGACCACCGAGATCTACACTCTTTCCCTACACGACGCTCTTCCGATCTGTGCGCCGGCATCGCGCAGCTCTTCCAGGCGGAACGTGCGGGATGGGCCGGCGGAGGCCGGCCACGCGAGGGGCTCGTCCGCGGCGACGGGATGTTCCTCGGCAATGGCTACCGACACAGGATCGTGCGCAGGCCGCTCCGCCGTTGCCGACGCAGCCTCGGGCGTGGGCACTTGTTGAGACGGCTCGGCGACGTCCGCAGGAACGTCGTCCGTATTCGCATCCGCTACGCCTACGCGCCTTTCCGCCATCGTCACAGCTTCGTGCAAAGGCTCCGAAGGCCCCCCGGCATCGCGATCATCGCGGAGCGGCCGGCGGCGCCAGTGCGCGGCCAGATCGGCGACCGCCGGGATGAAGGCAAAGACGGCGACGGAAGCACCGACGACGATCATTTCGGCAAGGGTGACGTTCATGCCGTGCGATCCTAGTGACGACCGGACGAAAACGAAATCGGCCGTACGCACGGCGGAAGCGGGTCGTGTCTCACTTTGATTTCAATCGCGAGAATCGGGGACAGCCCCCACGGCCGCGTAGCGGCCCGAATGGGTGCTTTCGCACCGTGGGGACTGTCCCCTTCGGTTCGACCACCCGCGCGAAAATCAATCTGAGACGCTACCGAAGCGCGATTGGCCATTGCCATGACCGGCTCGATTCTGTAGTGCGTCGATATTTCAATCTGCGACAACCTGAAGAGGGGAGGCATATGAAGGCTCATCCAACCCACTGGCTCTCAACCACACTCCGCGCTGCGACGGCATCGCTGGCGATCGCCCTGCTGGCGACGGCTCAACCGGCAGCCGGCCAGGCTTGCCCGGGCGACTGCAACAACTCCGGCGACGTCACGGTCGACGAAGTCGTCCTCATGGTGAACCTCGGCCTGACAGGGGGTGCGGAGGGCTGCATGGCGGGCGACTCCAACAGCGACGGCAGCATCACCGTCGACGAGATCATCACTGCCGTCAACGATGCGCTCACCGGCTGCCCGCAGCCGGGCGGCGTCTGTGGCAACGGAGTCGTCGAGGCCGGCGAAGACTGCGACGACGGCGGTTTCTGCGTCGGCGGCGACAACGCTGGCACCGCCTGCACGGCCGAGTCGGAGTGCGTCGGCAACGGCATCTGCGTCGGCGGCACCAACGGCGGCGCGGCCTGTTCCGACGACACCACTTGCGGTGGCGGCGAATGCCTGCGTTGCCGGCCCTTCGGTGGCGACAGCTGCGCGGCCAACTGCACGAACGAGAAGACCATCGCCTACACGCTCGTCCCGGGCATGACCAACCCCGAGGGCTCCGACATCGAGTCGGGAACGAGCGGCGTGGTCGTGGTCAGCATCCTCGAGCTCGCACTACCGCTCGACGGCGCCATCGTCGCGACGGTCGGCGAAGAGCGTGACGGTGAGATTCCGATCACCATCCCGTCGGACGGCATCGACACTCCGGCGATCGAGGTCCTCGGCCTGGCCTGCGCCTGCGTCGGGGGTACGCCCGCGAAGACCTGCGGCGGCGTCGTCTTCGAGGAAGACGGCATCACCCTCGCCCAGGACTGCACGGACGACGAGAGCGAGTGCGACGGCCAGGCCGCCTGCGCGTTCGTGCACGGTCCGGGCAACACGGCGTCCGGCGTGATCGGCTGCGAGGGCCTCGAAGGCACCGAGCTCGACGCCGTGCTCGCCGGCGGCGACCTGCAGTTCAGCAGGGCCAACTCGGACGTCGCCAACCCCGGCGCCGCTACGTTGCTCACCAGCATCGGCATCGGCCTCGTCCTCGGCCCCTGCACCGGAAGCGGCCCCGACTACGGCCCGGACGGTCAGTTCTGCACCGAGGACGATCCGGCGAACGAGAACTCGGCGGTGGGCACCGGCATCGTCTCGACGGGCGAGGCCTGCGGGACGATCGAAGGCGACTTCCCGATCGGCCCGGTCTGCCGGACGGGATCGGCGACGTCGTGCTCGGACGTCAACTCGGGATCGTTGAGCGGCACCTGCCTGGTCACCGCGCTGCCGTTCAGCGACGTTCCGCAGCTCGGCGATCTGGTTGGATCGATCGAGCTCTGCTCACAGTAGTTTCGTTCACAGAGCGGGACTTTGCCCCCCGTGGCCGCAGCGCGGTCACGGGGGGTTTCTTTTTGGGGGAACGGAGCGGCCCACGGACTCGTGTCGAGATGGACGATCTCTTCCTTCACGAGACCTCAGCCGCCGCATTCCACCGCACTTCCGCCTCCGCCACGGATCCTCCGGGAGAACCTGGAACTCCTCGAATGGGTCGCCTGGATCACGCCCAACGACGCGGCCGAAACCGCTCGCGGACATCGACTCGATCGGCTGCGACACGAGCCAACGATCTTGGTGCCTGCCCGGCGCGAGGAACCGGACCTCGCGGTGACGACGAAGCTCAGCGAACGCGGGGCCGGGCGAAGGTTCCGGTCACGCGTACGGGCGCGTCCGGCGCTGCGCCTGCGGGGCGCGGGATCAGTTGCAGTAGGCCACGAATCGGGTCGGGCGCCTCGGGGCCGGGCATGATCGTCGCCCGTAGGTTGAGCACGCTATCGGCGACGGGGTCGCGGAGCGCGACTTGTCCATCGGCCGAGAGCACGATCTCCTTGCCCTTCGCATTGAGCGCTTCGACGTCGACGCGTCCGTTCTGAAAGCCGAAATCGAGCGCGGCCTCGTCGATGTGAATGTCGGGCACCCCGAATCCCGAGATCTTGGCCTCCTGCAGCGCCGCGCGCGAGAGCCGCAGCTCACCGCTCGCCTGCCCCGCCGCCGGCGCCGCCGCCGTCGTATCGAAGGCCAGACGCGCATCGACGCGTCCGCCGAGCCGTCCCTCCTCGAGCATCATGGCCAGGGGACGGTAGCGCCCCAGGCTCACGGCACGGAGGTCGAGCGAGCCGACGAGTCGGCCTTCACCGAGGTCGGCAGATCCGGCGGCCGTACCGCCGTAGAGCTCGGCCTGCACATCGAAGGCATAGGGATTGCCGCGGACGAGCTGACCGAGCGATGGCCTCACCCAGAGGTACTCGGCTTCGAGGACGGGCGCAGCGACGGCCGCCTCTTGCGCATGCAGCTGGAAATCGGCGAGCGCGATCCCGCGATGCCAGGCGAAGTGCGCACCAGCGAACGAGATCGTGACGGGACCGTTCTGCAGGCCCGCGAGGGCCCGCCGCACCAGAGCATCGTAGGGAAACGTCACCACGAGGAAGACGAGGAAGAGTACGACGGTGTAGCCGACGTACAAGAGGTTGAGCGTGCGCGGGCTCGACGGCACCAGACGCGGCAGGGACAACATCACGACTCTCCCGCCTCTTCGGTCGCCTTGAGCAGGGATACGGTCGCGGTCACGTCGAATGTGTAGGGGTCGTCACGACGCTTCTTGACCTGCAGGCGACTGAAGCGCAACGGGTTGGTTCCCTTCTCGATTCGGTAGACGAGATCCGTAAGCGCATCGAGGCCGATCTGGGTGATTTTGATCTCCACCCGTTCTTCGACGAAGTTCGGCACGACCTCGCGGGTGCTCGGGTTCATCGAGGCGATGCGATCGGCGCTCACCGCCTTCTTGACGGTACTCTGCACGTACGAGAACAGGTTGAAGCGCTCCTCGGCGCGCGCCAGCGCCGCTTCGTTGGCGGCGATTCGGCGCTTGGTATCGAAGTACGTAGTGCGCAGCTCCTGGATCTCCGCCAGGCGGCGCTCGGCGCGGGTGATGTCGGATGCGATCATCTCGTGCTGTTCCTGCATCGGAGCCCAGACGAACGCGTACAGCACGATCAGAATCACCGACGGCACCAGAAGGCCGACCAGCATCCGCTCGCGCGGAGAGAGTCGAGCCAGGTAGGCCGTGAGGGTCGCCATGGGATTCATGCGTCCTCCACACGGCCGAGCGAAAGCAGCAACAGGAACCCGACACCGCCGTCGCGATTGGACTTGACGTTCTTCACCTCGACCGCGCCGAAGTAGTTGCGCTCCTCGATGCGTTGTTTGATCACGTCGACGGTCTCGAACGAATCGCTGGTGGCACGGATACGCACCTCGCCGCTGTCCATCGTGAATTCGTCGACTTCGATGCGCAGATCCGACGGCAACGACACGGCGAGCTCGCGCATGGTGTCGACGGCGGTCGCACCGTCGATGGGAACGACCCCGCCGAGCATGGTCAGCTTCTTCTGGTCCTCTTCGATGATGCGCCGCAGCTGGGCGACCGGCTCGCCCGCGGCGCGCGCGTCGGGGAGGGTGGCGCGGAAGACCTCGCTGATCTCGGCCTGCAAGGCGGTCGCCCTCCCGGAGAGCCGCGCCTGCTCGCTGTAGGTGTTCGCGAGGATGACCGCCAGGACGCCCGCCGCGAGGGCCGCAGTGCGCCACAGTGCGGCGCGGAACTCGTCCTGGCTACGATGGTACGAGAATTCGCCACGCCGGAAGTTCAATCCAGCGACGTCGCCCTGCAAGGCCTCGCGCAGCGCCAGTCCGAGCGGCGCGGCGAACGCGGCGATCCGCTCGTTCCACGGCGCCGGCAAGCGTCGCGAGGCGCGCACGGCGAACGGTCGCACGTCGAAGCCGAGACGCCGATCCAGCTGCGCCCCCAAGCTCTCGAAGAACTCCCCCTCGCCCCACACCAGGCAGGGGGTACGCGGCTTGGGCGGCCCGCCGAGTAGGGCCACCAGCGTCCAGCGAAGCTCGGCGAAGGCGGCATCAGGATCCGGCGTGGCCGTGGATACCGTGGCCTCCTCCTCGGCGTCGTCGGTGGCCGCTTCGACGGCCGTGACGACGGTGCGGATGCCGGCGAGCGCTCCGTGCTCGAAGCGCGCGACGACGACGCGACGCTGGTTGCCGGTGACCAGGACGAAATCGGCCGGAAGCTCGGCATCGGCGAGCGCGAGCGCCTGCACGCAGGCGAGCGGTGCCACGTCGACCACCTTCGGATCGAGTCCCGCCTCCTCGAGGGTGTGCAGGTGGATCTGCAGCTCCTCGCGCGGAACCAGACCGGCGAGCAGGTCGCTGCCCTCCTTCTCGCGGGACAGCACGTGGTAATCGACGACGACTTCGTCGAGGCCGAACGGAACCTGCGACTCGAGCTCGAAGGGAACCGTCTGCTCGAGACGCTTGCGGTCGCGGAACGGAAGCCGCAACCGCCTCCACGTCACCACGTCGCCGGGCAGCGCCGACAGAACCGTAGCCTGGGTCGGCAGCTCGTGCTTCTCGACGAAGCGCCGCAGTTGGTCGGCGAGACTGGATCCGTCGGCGACGACCGCTTCGCGGTAGAGCCCGAGGACTCGGGACTCGCGAAAGGACGCTTCGATGACGGCGGCCTTGATCTCGCTGGCGTCGAACTCGATCGCGAGGACGGGTTGCGGCATGTTGCGGTTCGGTCCCTTTCGGAGGCTGGCTCAGAAGAATCGGCTGTCGCGTTCGATCGACGTCGGACGATCTTCATCGTCGCGACGCTCCTCGAAGAGCAACGCGCCCCCTTCCTTTTGCCAATCGAGGCGGGTGAAAGTCCAGGCGATCGAAGCCTCGCGGCCGACGTTCGCGATGCGCGACTGGCGGCGGCGGACGAGCAGCGACGCCGAACGCCCGATTCCGCCGCGACCGGTGACGGGGTTCGGATTGACGACGCCGCTGGCGGCGATGCGGAAAATGTTGCTGCGCCCATGGAGCATGCGGCGAGGATCCGGGATCCCCTCGCCGACGGAGACGGGCGGCACGAGCGAGGTGATCTCCGACGTCTGCATCGGCAGGTCGAGGCGGCGCGCGATGATGTCCTCGACCAGCCCCTCGTCGCCGATGATCGCCAGGAGCACTTCCCGCGGCGCGGTATTGGCGTTGACCCGGGTCACCCCGGCCGCGGCGGTCAGCACCCGACGCAGGCGGCGCAGCTGGTCGGAGGGCAGGCCGATGACGGCGTTCGCGTCGTCGAGCGTGGCGAAGTCGAGCGTCGCGAAGATGCGCGAACCGGCCGGCTCGTCGTCTTCGTCCTCGTCGTCGAGGTCCGCCTCTTCTTCGTCTTCGAGTTCGAGCGCATCGTCCTCGCCGGCCCCCAGGGCCGCTTCGATCTGGGTTTCCCAGTACTCGTAGAGGCGAAGCGCGGCGTCAGGGTCCACTCCCTCGTTCTCGAGCAGCCGTTCGAAGGCCATGCGCCACATGTCGAACAGCAGGAAGCGGGTGGGGTCTTCGAGCTTCGAGGCGTACTCGTTTTGATTGCGCGGCTTGGTGAGGTTGAGATTCAGCTTGCCGCTCTCGTCGAAGATCTCGATTCGCAACAGCATGTTGGGTGGCAGGCCGAACTGGGTCGCATCGATCGCGCAGGAATCCTCGGTCGGCGCCGGGCACCACTCCTCGCTGAAGGCGTCGACCTGCGGATCTTCGTCGAAGCCGAGCACCGCTTCGCCGAGATTGATGCCCGAGCGGGCCAGCAAATTCGCCTGCAGTCCGTTCAGCGAGTTGCGCGCCATGTGCGTGTAGACCTGCGCCGAGAAGCCGAACTCCACGGTCGTGATCGACAGCAGGGCGATCACCAGTAGGACGACGACGAGGGCGACTCCGCGTTCGTTGCTCATGCTCATCTCCGCGGTGTCGGATAGCGCGCGAGCGGCAGATCGACGATCGTGCTGAAATCGTGGATGCCGCCGCGCTCGTCGGCGAGAAACAAGGTGATACTGACGGCGCCGGGCAGGTTGCGCAGGCGATTTTCCGAATCCGGCGTGCTGGTGTCCCATGCCTCGACGAGCTCGCCGGTCTCGGGATCGATGTAGCCGAAGCGCAGGCCCGCGACGCGGTCGATGAGATGGACGCTGTTGATGATCGGTTCGGGCGGGGCGAGCTCCGCCGACGGGTAGGAATCGTCGAAATCGTCGCCGAAGCGGTCGTCGCCAGCGGCGCTACCAGGGTTGGCGAGCAACTCCTCCTGGCGCCGCAGAGCGAACCAGCCGTCCTTGGTCTCGTCGAGCGAGTAGCTGACGAACGCGAGGCCGCCGAGCCGATGGCCGCCGCCGAACGCGCGATTGACGATCGTGTAGAAACCGATCGCATCGGTCGGCGGCGTCGAGCCGCGGTGCTCGCCGATGAAGTACACGATCCGCGTCGGCGGTAGCGCCCCTTCGATCTCGTCGGCCATGCGCATCACCTGCTCGCGCCCGGAGGCGAACAATTCCGCGCGCGCTTCGGCGTGCCGCGTCGCCATCAACGTTCGGGTCAGCACCCCGTAGATCGTCGTCATCACCAGGCCGAGAATGGCGGTGGCGACGATGACTTCGATCAGGGTGAAGCCGCGCTCGGAGCCCTTCACAGCAGCTCTCCGCGGACGAAGTAGACGACGCGGCAGGCATCCGGGTAGCGATCGTCCCAGATGACGCGGACGACGACCCGGCGAACCATGTCGAGCTCGGTGGACTCGACCTGGATGTCGTAGCGGAAGCCCGGATAGCCGTCGAAGGTGCCGGCACTGCTGCCGACGGCGTCGATGCCCTCGACTTGCGCGAGGTACTGGATTTCGCTGACCTTGTGCCGCGCCAACAACGTAGCGCGCGTGAGGTTCTGGTCGCGAATCGTCAGCGCGATGTTGCGTCCGTGGAGCCCGAGCAGGCCGACGAGAGCGATGGCGATGATGCCCATCGCGATCATCACCTCGAGCAGCGTGAAGCCGCCCGGGCGATGCAGCCCGCAGCGGTCGCCGGACGGTGTGCGGCGAAGCAGTCTCATGGAACACCAGCGGGCATCGCGACCCTGCTATTGGGCGAAGGAAATCTCGCGGTTACCTTCGAGCGGCACCAGTTTCATCTTCATGGGATCGACGTACAGAGTGTAGGCACTGGCGTACGTCGCCAGGCGGATCACGGTGATGTCGATCGACCCATCCGGGTAGAACATCGTGTACACCTGCCCCTGGTTGACGCTACCGCCGAGGTCCGGAAACGAGACATCGACGAATTGCACGGGATCGTCGAGCCGGGTGCCGCGCGCCAGGGTGCCGAGGGTGCCGAGCCCATCGTCCAGCCCCTCGCCGCCATCTGCCGACGTGATCCAGTAGCGCCCGGCGTCGAGGTCGAAGTTCAGACGAAACGGCTCGCCGTGGAGCACCGCTTCGCTGCGTACGAGGCGGAAGGTCATGACCAGCCGACGGGCCTGCGCCTTGAGCTCGGCCTGCCCGGGGTCGCGCAGCCGCGGGATGATCACGCCGAGGACGATGCCCAGGATCGCGATGACGAGCGTGATCTCGAGCAGCGTGAACCCGCGCTGGCGGGCCTGGCGGGAGGCAAGAGCCGGCCGAGCCGGTTCAGAGGTCTTCGCTGCTGATGTCCGCGTTCTTGCCCTCGCCGCCGTCGGAGCCGTCGGCGCCGTAGCTCTTGACGATGAAGTTCTGGCCGTCGCTGGTGTAGACATAGGCGACACCCCAGGGATCGATGGGCTCGCGGTCGAGGTAGCCCTCGGCGTTCCAGGCGCCGCCGCTCGGCTCGATGAGCTCGCGGATGTCGCGCGGGTAGTAGCCGTTGTCCAGCTTGTAGAGCTGGAGCGCCTGCTCGATGGCCTTGATGTCGGCAGCTGCCTTGGTGCGGCGGGCATCGTCGGTGCGCCCGATGATCTTGGGAGCCACGAGGGTCGCGAGAAGGCCGAGGATGAAAACCACGACCATGATCTCGATGAGTGTGAATCCCGCACTGCTGGAAAGACGTCGCATCGAATCGACTCCTTGACGAAACTATCGTCTCTGGACGCTAACACCGGCTCCGTACCCCCGCAACTCAGGTGACGAGCTGGTTCATTTCGAAGATGGGCAGGAGGATGGCGAGGACGATGAACAAAACGATTCCGCCCATGAACAGAATCATCACGGGCTCCATAATGCTGGTGAGCGAGGCCACCGACATCTCCACTTCGTTGTCGTAGGCATCCGCCGCCTTCGCCAGCATCTGCTCGAGCTCGCCGCTGCGCTCGCCGACGGCGATCATGTGGATCAGCATCGACGGAAACAAGCCACTCTTCTGCAGGGGCGGTGCGATGCTGTGGCCCTCGCGGATGCTGTTGCGCGCCTCGCCGATGGCCGTCATCAGGATCGTGTTGTTGACGACGTTCTTGACGATGTCGAGCGCCTGCAAGAGGGTGATGCCACTGGTGAGCAGCGTCGACAACGTACGGGAGAAGCGAGCCAGCGCGACTTTTTTGAGCAGCGTCCCGGCGTAGGGGACCGCCAGCGTGAAGCGATCGTAGCGTTCACGACCGCGAGGCGTCTGGATCGCCGCCCTCAGCACCAGTGCGACGATCGCGATCAGCAACAGGATGACCCACCACCACTCCGTCATGAAGCCGCTGACGCCGAGTAGAATTTGGGTGATGAACGGTAGGTCCTGCCCGGTCTCCGAGAAGATACGCGTGATCTGCGGCACCGCGAACGTCAGCAGCGCGAACAGAATACCGCCGCTGACGATCGCCATCAGGATCGGGTACGTGAGCGCCGAACGCACCTTGTCGCGCAGCTTGGCGTACGCCTCCGTGTAGTCGGCGAGACGCAACAAGACGACGTCGAGGGCGCCACTCGCCTCGCCGGCTCGCACCATGCTGACGTAGAGATCGCTGAACACACGCGGATGGGCCTTGAGCGCGTCGGCGAGCGTTCCGCCTTCGGTGACCTGCTCCCGTATCTGCGAGAAGACGCGCTTCACACGCGCGGTGTCGAGCTGCTCGATGAGCGCCGAAAGGCAGTCGACCAGCGGCAATCCGGCGCCCACGAGCGTCGACAGCTGGCGGGTGATCATCGCCAGTTCCTGCGGCGTCACGCGCTCGAAGTACTGCCCGAAGTTGACGTTGAGATTCGCCAGTCGCGACAGGCCGGTCGCGGAATCGTCGCGCTCGTGCTCGGTGAGCTCGGTGGGAAAGATTCCGGTCTTGCGAAGCTTCAAGCGGGCGGTCTTCGGCGTGTCGGCGTCGATGATCCCGTTGACCGAGCGTCCGCGCTCGTTGAGTCCTTTGTATGCGTAGACCGCCATGCTCGACTGGCTCGGACGCAGCCTTCAGCTCGAAATTCGAGCGCGGAGCGTCAAATTAGATCTTCCTGGGTGACGCGCAGGATCTCCTCGATCGTCGTCAAGCCCTGGATCACCTTGTCGGCGCCATCGCCGCGCAGGGTGTTCATCCCCTGGGCGGTCGCCGCCCGACGAATCGCCGCAGCGTCGGCGCTCTTCATGACCAGATTGCGGATCTCGTCGTCGACGACCAGCAACTCGTGGATTCCGCTGCGGCCCTTGTAACCCGTCCGCTTGCAATCGTCGCAGCCCGGTCCCACCCGGTAGATGGTATGCCCCATGATCTCGTGGGGCGGAACGCCGAGCTCTTCGATCTCTTCGCGAGTCGGCTGGTAGGGCTCGCGACACGCCGGGCACACGCGGCGCACCAGGCGCTGCGCCATCACGGCGATCACCGACGAAGAAACGAGGAACGGCTCGATGCCCATGTCCAACAACCGAGTCATCGCACCGAACGAGCCGTTGGTATGCAGGGGCGAGGACACCAGAGGTTCGGGAAGAGCTGCCTGGATGGCGATCTCGGCGGTCTCGGAATCGCGAATCTCGCCGACCATGATGACGTCGGGGTCCTGACGCAAAATCGAGCGCAGGCCGCTCGCGAACGTCAGGTCGATCTTCGGGTTCACCTGGATCTGGCCGATCCCGTGCAGCTGGTACTCGACCGGGTCCTCGATCGTGATGATGTTCTTGTCGATCGTGTTGATCCGCGACAAGCACGCATAGAGCGTCGTCGTCTTGCCGCTACCGGTCGGGCCGGTGACGAGAACGATGCCGTGGCTCTGGCGAATCAGCTTGTCGACGAGATTGTGCTTGGGACCCACCAAGCCGAGCTGCTCGAGGTGCAACACAGTCGTGGTCTTGTCGAGCAATCGCATGACGACGCGCTCGCCGAACGCCGTCGGCACCGTCGACACGCGGATGTCGACGTCCTTGCCGGCGAGGCGGATGCGGATGCGACCATCTTGCGGGAGGCGCTTCTCGGCGATGTTGAGGCCCGCCATGATCTTGACGCGGGAGATGATCACCGGCTGGAAGCGCTTCGGCGGCGAGATGATGTCGTAGAGAATCCCGTCGATTCGGAAGCGAACCGTGAGCTGCCGCTCGAAGGGCTCGATGTGAATGTCGCTGGCACGGTCCTTTGCCGCCTGGAACAGCAGCGAATTGACCAGCCGGATGATCGGCGCCTCGTCGTCGGCTTCGAGCAGGTCGCGCGGCTCGTCGAGATCGCCGGCGATCAAGTCGAGGCGCTCTTGGTCGAGGTCGTCCATGAGCTCGGACGCCGAGCCGGAGACCATGTCGTAGACGCGATTGATGGCGTCGATGATGGCCGGAGCCGGGGCGACGAGCGGCTGCACAGGGCGGCGCAGCAGAAGTCGCAAATCGTCCATCGCACCGACGTTGCCGGGATCGGCGGTCGCCACCACGACGTGGCCGTTGGCACGCCCGATCGGCAGCAGCTGGCAGCGCTTCGCGTAGTTGATCGGCAGGTCTTTGATCAGCTCCGAGATCGATTCGTCCTGCGGCAGGCTCTCCTCGAACGGCAGGCCGAAGTACGCGGCGAGCGCCTGTGCCCAGGTGCGCGCGTCGACGGCGCCCATCTCGAGCAGAACCTCCCCGAGGGTCTTGCCGTCGCGGACGCGCTCGCGCGCCTTGCCGAGCACCTCGACCGTGATGTGGCCGTTGTCGACGAGGTAGTCTTCGATGGTTGCGGTGGTTTCGCCCATGCTCACGGCATCTCGCTAGTACGCGCCGAGTTGTCGCGGTCGCCGGCAACTCAACCGGCGGGGTCGCGCCAGTGGAGGAATGTAGCGGGCGTGACGCTGACTCGCATCCCCTCGGGGTACGACGTGAGCGCCTCGGAGGCGGAGGCGAAGACCTCGAGGCAGTGGAACCCCGCCTCGAAATCGGCACCCTGGTAGCGGTAGGTCGATCCCTTCTCGAACAGGCCGCCGAGCTCGGAATCGGAGCGCAGCGAGAGGGCAACCATGCCGTTGCTGGAGGCGAGCGCCGCCGGCGGCTTGCCGTCGCTCCAGAGGGTCGCCAGCAGGACGTAGCCGAAGCCGCGCCCGGTCGATCCCGTCACCGCGGCGGTGGCGGCCATCACGTCGGAATCGCGCGGCGGCGCCTCCGAGTCGTGCGACGGCCGGTACATGCCGAGACTGTCGTCCGGCAACGTATCGTCGGAGATTTCCCAAGACGGCCGGCTCAGCGGCTCCCAGTTGGGCGCCGGGCGGCCACGGTCTTCGAAGGGCTTTTGGATCAGGCGCTCGCGCTCGGCAATGGACAGGCGCGCTTGTTGCGGCTCGTCCCAGATGATGTGCGGCGTCAGGAAGATCAGCAAGTTCGCCTTGTCGTTGGTGACGTTGTCAAACTCGAAGAGATTGCCGAGCACGGGAATGTCGCTGAGGAACGGGACGCGGTTCTGGTCTTTGAGCTCGCGGTTCGCCATCAGACCGCCGATGACCGCCGTATGACCGTTCTTGACGACGATGGTCGTCGTCGCCGAGCGAACGCTCGTGGTCGGCCCCAGTTGCGGGTCGGTGGAGACGACCGCCGACACCTCCTGGAAGATGTCGAGGCGAACGGTACCGCCATCGGAGATCTGCGGCGTGATTCGCAGTGTCACACCGACGTCCTGGCGCTCGATGGTGGCGAAGGTGTTCGCGAGGTTGACTTCATTGGTCGAACGCGACGCGATGAACGGAACGTTCTGGCCGGCGATCAGCTCCGCTTCGTGGTTGTCCGTGGTCAGGATCGTCGGAGCCGAGAGGATCTCGGCCTCGGCGGTGCGCTCCAGGGCCCGCAGAATCGCCTGTTGCGCAGGAACGGTGACCCCGCCGACGGTCACCGTTTGCGCGCTTGCGGCACCGAGGACGAGCCCCGAGAGATTGGTGGGCTGCAGCAGCTGGTTGATGTCGCCGCTCAGATTGGATCGTGCGAAGCCGACTCCGTTGGGAAGCTCGGTCGCGCCCTGAAACTCGATCCCGAGCTCGCGCGTCTTGGTGACGGCGACCTCGGCGATGATCGCCTCGACGTAGACCTGGCGGCGCCGGACGTCGAGCTTCTCGATGACGTCCTTGATCGTCTCGTAGTCCTGGGGCGAGGCGACGACGATGAGAGCGTTGGTGGCCGGGTCGGCCGTGATGGCGACGTCGCCCTCGAACTGGCTCTCCTGGTCGCCGGTACCGACGGAGGACACCCCGCCTCGACCGCCGACGCCGCCCTGCCCGAAGGTGCTGCCCCCGCCGCCGAAGCGGCTGTTCGATCCGAAGCGCGACTGGCCGCTCGAGCGGCTACCGAAGCGATCCGAGCCTCCGAATCGATCGTTGCTGTTGCCGAAGCGGTCCGACGAATTGCCGAAACGACTGCCGAGGCTGCCGAAGCGGGACGATCCGCCCAAGCCGCCACCGGATCCGCCGCCGCCACCGCCGACGATCGACCCGAGCACGTCGGTGACTTCGAGAGCGTTGGCGTACTTCAAGTAGTAGACGTGGATGCGGCCGGTGCCGAGCGGCAGTGGAACGTCGAGATGCGCGACGAGGTCCTTGATCCGCCGCATTTCGAGGATGCCCGCCATGATGATCAGCGAATTGAGGCGCTCGTCGGGAATGATGCGGAACGCGCTCACCTCGGGGCCGCCGGTGATCGTCGTCGTCTGCGCCGCGGCTGCGCGCCGCGCGGCGGCCGTGCGACCACGGCGGATGCGGGCATCCGGCGCGGCGCCGGGGTTCG
>CALJUJ010000113.1 GCA_937975525.1 uncultured bacterium | reverse complement strand
CATCGACGCTCGGCTTGGTTGCGTCAAGGCCGACGGACGGGCCGGTAGTCGCGATCCAGGAGTCACGACAGGAGGTTTGGAAAAGCAGAAAGTGATGCAAGCCGCTCGATGCGGCGGCGTGGTATGTGCTGGATCGGCGTGGCATACCCACGTGGGGGCTGGGCGCGGCGCGGCGGGTCATCCGCCGGCGACGGGCGCCCGGGCCAAGCGGAACGGAACGAGATGGGATCTTTCGAGACGGAGTTCGACGTCATCGTCGTCGGCGGCGGCCATGCCGGGATCGAAGCGGTGCTGGCCGCGGCGCGCATGGGCGCGCGCGGGTTGCTGCTGACGCACAATCTCGACCACATCGGCCAGATGTCCTGCAATCCGGCGATCGGAGGGATTGGCAAAGGCCATTTAGTCAAGGAAATCGATGCGTTGGGTGGCGAGATGGGGCGTGCGATCGACGCCACCGGGATCCAGTTTCGACGCCTGAACACCAAGAAGGGCCCGGCCGTGCAGGCCTCCCGCGCGCAGGCGGACAAGGCCAGCTATCGCACGTATATGAAACAGCGTTTGGAAAGCGCTGTTGGGGTGACGTTGCTGCAGGCGAGCGTCGCGCAGCTTCTCGTCGATGCGGGTCGTGTTCGCGGGGTCGCGACCGACATGGGCGAATCGATCCACGCGGCCGCGGTGATTCTCACCACCGGCACGTTCTTGAACGGGTTGATGCACGTCGGCGAGCGCAGCCAGGCTGGCGGGCGCGCCGGCGACGCGCCGGCGCTCGGCATCAGCGAGCAGCTCGCCGAGCTCGGGTTTCGCGTCGGCCGCCTCAAGACCGGCACCTGCCCGCGCATCGATGCGCGGACGATCGACTACGCCGGGCTCGAGGTGCAGCACGGCGACGACCCGCCGCAGCCCTTCTCGACCACCACCGCCGCCATCGAGCAGCCGCAGATCCCCTGCCACATCACCTTCACCAACGCCCGCACGCACGAGCTCATCCGCGCCTCGCTCGGACGCTCGGCGATGTACAGCGGTCGGATCGAAAGCACCGGTCCGCGCTACTGCCCATCGATCGAGGACAAGATCGTCCGCTTCGCCGACAAGGAGCGACACCAGATCTTTCTCGAGCCCGAAGGCCGCGACACGGTCGAGGTCTACCCCAACGGCCTGTCGACGAGCCTGCCGCTCGAGGTCCAGGTCGACATGGTGCGCTCGATCGCGGGCCTGGAGAACGCGCGCATCATGCGCCCGGGCTACGCGATCGAGTACGACTACGTCGACCCGACGCAACTGCACCCCAGCCTCGAGACGAAGCCCGTCGCCGGCCTGTTCCACGCCGGGCAGATCAACGGCACGACGGGCTACGAGGAGGCGGGGGCGCAGGGACTTATCGCGGGCGCCAACGCGGTTCTCGCGGCCCGCGGCGAGGCGCCGCTGGTGCTCGGGCGCGACCAGGCCTACGTCGGCGTGCTCGTCGACGACCTCGTCACCAAGGGCGTCGGCGGCGAGCCCTATCGCATGTTCACCTCGCGCGCCGAGTATCGGCTGCTGCTGCGTGAGGACAACGCGATCCTGCGCCTGGGCGACACCGCGCGCCGCGCGGGATTGATCGACGATCGGCGTTACGCAGCGCAGAGCGCCTTCGCCGCCGCGGTCGCCGCGGAGATCGACCGACTCGAGGCGACCCTCTTGCGACCGACGCCGGCGTGCAACGCGGCGTTGCGGGCACGCGGCTGGGCCGAGATTCTCCAACCCACCAGTCTGGCGCAGCTGCTGCGGCGCCCCGAGATTTCCTACGGCGACCTGGCCGCCGGCGATCCCGAGCACGCGCCCGCCAATCCGGTCGCGGCGCCGGTCGCCCGCGAGGTGGAGACGACGATCAAGTACGCCGGCTACGTGAAGCGCCAGGAAGATGCCGTCGCAAGGTTTCGGCGTATGGACGAGACCCGCATCCCGGCGTCGATCGCGTACGCCGAGATCGTCGGGCTGTCGCGGGAAGTGTGCGAGAAGCTCGAGCGGGTTCGACCGGAGTCGCTCGGCCAGGCCGGACGGATCCCCGGGGTGACTCCGGCGGCCGTGTCGCTGCTGTCGGTGCATCTGCAGCGCGGCCGGCTGACGGCCGGCCGCAAGAGCGCCTGAGCCGGTGGCGGATCTCGACACTGGCGCGCGAGCACGCCTGGGCGACGCGCTCGTCGCGGCGACCGAGCGATGTTGGCTCGACCTCGGCACGCATCCCCACGCCGTACGCCGACCGCAGTGGCCGGCGGACGCAATCGCGCGCCTGCTGGAGTACCTGGAGACGCTCCTGGTGTGGCGCCGGCGCACGTCGCTCGTCGCCACGGCCGAGCCGATCGAGGTCGTGCACCGCCATCTCGCCGATTCGCTCGCCCTCGCTCCCTTCGTTCCGAGCAACACGATCGTCGCCGACCTCGGCAGCGGCGCCGGCCTGCCGGGAGTGCCGCTGGCGATCGCCTGCCCCGACTCGGAGGTGCTCCTGATCGAGCCGCGCCGGAAGCGGGTCAACTTTCTCCAGGAAGTCGTGCGTGTCGCCGCCGTCGACAACGCCAGCGTCGTACCCAGGCGCTGGCAGGCTCTGGCCGCCGATCAGCGTGGCGAGTGCGAGGTGATCGTCGCCCGCGCCTTCGGCCCGCTGTCCGAGCTTCTGGAAGCGACGACGCTGCCGACCCCCAGCCGCTACGGTCGCGGGCGTCGCATCATCGTCATGAAAGGTCCCGCCGGCACTGCCGAGGCCGAGTCGGTCAGCGGTCGCTGGGGCGTGCCGCCGATCGCCCGCTACCATCTGCCCGGACGCGACGAGCGGGTGTTGCTGCTCTACGGCCCGGGCTTCGCCGGCACCAAGGATCACTCGTAGACCGCAGGCGGCGGTGTTTCACGTGAAACACCTTCCGGCGGATGTTTCACGTGGAACATACGTCCGCCCGCAGTGACGCCGCGGAAGACCGGCTCTGTAGCGCCCGCCGTCTCGGCGGGTTCTCGTGATCCTCCCCGCGGCCCCGCCTTTCCGCCGGGACGGCGGACTCTACAGGGATGAGTTGTACGCGAGATGGCTGAAGCACGGATCGAGGGCAGGTAGTGCGCCGTGCCGGGCGCCGGGGAGACCGGCTCTGTAGCGCCCGCCGTCTCGGCGGGTTCTCGTGATCCTCCCCGCGGCCCCGCCTTTCCGCCGGGACGGCAGACGCTACAGGGATGGGTTGCACGCGAGATGGTCGACACGAGTGGGAATGACGTGAAGCTCGGCTCGCCTGCGTTGCTCCGTTGCGCGCTGGCGTGTTAAGCACGCGGCTCTCCGCAGGCGAGGACGAAACGCGTGGGAAGAGCCATCTGCATTGCGAATCAAAAGGGCGGTGTCGGCAAGACGACCACCGCGGTCAACCTCGCGGCGTCGCTGGCGCTCGAAGGGCGCAAGGTCTTGCTGATCGATCTCGATCCGCAGGGTAGCGCCAGCAGCGGCGTCGGCGTCCGCCTCAAGCCGGGCGAGTCGGGCACCTACGAGGTGATCCTCGGCAACGACGGCATCGCGACCGTCGTCCGCGATTCAGGCGTTGCCGGGCTCGACGTCGTGCCGGCGCGGGGCGACCTCATCGGCGCGGAAATCGAACTGGTTCCGGCGGAACGCCGCGAGCATCGGTTGCGGGGCGCCATCGACGCCGTCCGCGAAGTGTACGACTTCGTGCTGATCGACTGCCCGCCGTCGCTCGGGTTGCTGACCGTCAACGGCCTCACCGCTGCCGATACCGTGCTCGTGCCCCTGCAGTGCGAGTACTACGCGCTCGAAGGTCTGACCGCCCTGCTGCAGACCGTCGAGAGGATTCGCTCGAGCCTGAATCCAGCGCTACGCATCGAGGGCGTCGTCCTCACCATGTTCGACACCCGCAACACGCTCACCCACCAGGTCGCCGACGAGGTTCGCTCGCACCTGCCCAACGATCTGTTCGGTACGGTGATCCCGCGCAACGTGCGGCTCAGCGAATCGCCGAGCCACGGGCTGCCGGCCGTGGTGTACGACCCGACGTCGAAGGGGGCGCAGGCGTACCGATCGCTCGCCCGCGAGGTGCTGTTCGGCAAGGGGCACGGCGATGCTGCCGTGCCCGACGAGCCCGGCGAGCCAGAAGGCGAAAAGCGCCGCGGCGGCTGGGGCTCGTGGGTGAAGTCGTTCGTGTGAGCAGGATCGCCGCAGCGCGACGCGAGAAGAGGGAGGATCGACGGTGAGCAAGGAACCGGCAGGCAAGCGTAAGGCGCTGGGGCGCGGCTTGGGCGCCCTGATCCCGACCAAGGAAGAGGCCGTCGCCGCTCGCGGCCCGCAGGCGGCGGTCGCCGTCGACGCCATCCGGCCCAACCCGTGGCAGCCGCGAACCGTGTTTGCCGCGCGGGAGCTCGAAGAGCTGGCCGACTCCATCCGCCAGCGCGGGGTCCTGCAGCCGCTCATCGCACGACGTGCCGGCGCCGGCTTCGAGCTCATCAGCGGCGAGCGGCGCCTGCGCGCAGCGCGGCTCGCCGGCCTCGCCGAGGTACCGGTCGTCGTCCGCGACGCCAGCGACGCCGAGATGCTGGAGATCGCCCTCATCGAGAACGTCCAGCGCGCCGACCTCAATCCGATCGAAGAGGCACGCGCCTATCGGCGCATGGCGGACGAGCTCGAGTTGACCCAGGAGGCGATCGCCGAACGGGTGGGAAAAGACCGCTCCACGGTGGCCAACGCAATGCGCCTGCTGCAGCTGCCGAACGAGGTGCAGGCCGAGATCGAAAGCGGGCGGATCTCGGCGGGACACGCGCGGGCGCTGGCCGGCGCCGGCTCCGCGCGGGCCAAGGTCGAGCTCGCCGAGAAGGTGAAGCGCGAGCGGCTGTCGGTGCGCGACACCGAGCGGCTCGCCAAGCAGGCGCGGCGCACGGCCCCCGACGCCGATCACCGGGCCGCGGAGGATCGGTTGACCCGTTCGCTCGGAACCAAGGTGACGCTGCAGGTGCGCCGCAACGGGGCCGGCAAGATCCTGGTCGACTTCTACGACCTGGAGCAGCTCAACGGACTGATCGACCGCCTCGCGTAGTCACGACGCCGGACACTCCGTATCAATCAGTGATTGCATTTTATAGAACGTCGTATCGTAATCAGGGAATTAGAATTACTAACACTCGAATCGGCGTTCCATTAGCTTTGACAACACTCAGGGCCGATGGTAAGACCGGCGATCGAGCTTTCGATAGGGGAATCCCATGGCTTTATTCGGCAAGGACGACAAGCCGCAGCGGCCGGACGGCGCTCCGGCGATCGAGCCCGCACTGCCCGCGCGCTCGGCCGGCGACAACAACACCCGCTCCGGCGGCGCCGCCCAGGCGCATCTGGGACCGGGCAGCCGCGTCGAAGGCAAACTCGGCTTCGAAGGCAGCGTCCAAATCGACGGGCATGTCAAAGGCGAAATCGACGCCAAAGACACCGTCGTCGTCGGCGACAAGGCGGTCATCAACGCACAGATCCTCGCCGGCACCGTCGTCGTCAAGGGCAAGGTCAACGGCGACGTCGTCGCCCGCAAGCGCCTCGAGTTGCACGCACCCGCCCGTCTCGTCGGCAACATCACCACGCCGAGCCTGGTCATCCACGAAGGCGTCGTCTTCGAAGGCAACTGCTCCATGGGCGCCGCCGATACCAAGACCGACAAGGGTGTCTTCCCCAAGGACGACCGCCCCGGGAATGGCAAGAGCCCGCAGCAGGAGGCGAGGAAGTGAGCCCAGCCGCGGCGGCTCCTCGCTCCTGAGCCGCGGAGGTTTTCGATGATCGCGTTTCCGCCGGACTTCTCCTTCTACATCCAAATCGTCGCTCTCTTCCTGCTCTTCGCCGCGCTGCGCGAGCTGATGTTCCGCCCGGTCATGCGGGTCCTCGACGAACGCGCCGCCCGCACCACCGGCGTCCGCGCCCAGGCCGAGTCGATGACCCGCGCGAGCGACGCCGCCAAGGGCGAACACGATCGCCGCCTCGAAGAAGTGCGCCGCTCGCTCGCTGCCGACACCGAGACCGCCCGTGCCGCCGTCGCCAAGGACGAACGCGCCATCGTCGGCGCCGCCCAAGAACAGGCGGGCGCGTACCTCACTGAGCGCCGCGCCGCGATCGCCGCCCAGGCCGCCACCGCCCGCGCCGAGCTGGCCAAAGAATCCGAGGACATCGCCAAGCTCATGGTCGAACGGGTCATCGGGAGGGCGTCCTGATGCGCCTCGCCGTCGCCCTGCTCGCCCTGCTCGTCGCCGCCAGCGCCCACGCTGCCGGCGGCGGCGGTCACCACGACGAGGGCATCCCCTGGCTCACCCTGCTCTTCTCGACGATCAACGTCGTCCTCTTCATCCTCGTCTTGCGCCGCTACGCCTGGCCCATCGTTCGCAACTGGGTGCAGGAGCGTCACGACCGCATCGTGCGCGACCTCAACGCCGCCGACGAGGCCCGCGCCGAGGCGCTGAAGATCAAGGCGGAGTGGGAGAAGCGCCTCGCCGACCTCGAGGGCAGCATCGAGAAGATGCGCGAGCAGGCGCGTCAGGACGCCGAGCGCGAGCGCGAACGCATCCTCGAAGAAGCCCGCCGTACCGCGGCGCGCCTCGAGCGTGACGCCGAGCAGGCCGCCGCGGCCGAGATCCGACAGCTGCGCGAGCAGCTGCGTGCCGAGCTCACCGCCAGCGCCATCCGGCTCGCCGAGCAGTCGGCGCGCGCGCAGTGGACGGAAGCCGACCAGGAACGCTTCGTCGCCGACTTCCTCGAACAGGTGCAGCCATGATCGGATCCGTCGCCCGCCGCTACGCCCGTGCGCTGTTCGCGCTCGCCAAGGAGCAGGGACAGCTCGAGCCCACCGCCGTGGACGTCGCCAAGGCCGCGGCGATCGCCGGCGATACGCAGATCCGCCAGGTGCTACGCAACCCGCTGCTGAGCGCGACGCGTCGCCGCGACATCGTCGAGCTGATCATCCGCGAGGTACAACCGTCGGATCTGGTCGACCGCTTTCTGCGGCTGATCTCCGACAAGCAACGCCTCGAGGATCTTCCGGGCATCGACCGCGACTTTCGCCGCATGCTCGACGAGGAGCTCGGCCGGGTTCAGGTCGACGTCCGCACGGCGCTGCCGCCGAGCGACGCCCAGCGCGACGCGCTCGTCGCGGCCTTCTCGAAGCTGACCGGAAAAGAAGTCATCCCCGCGATCACCGTCGACCCCGAGCTCATCGGCGGCGTCGTCGTCGAGGCCGAGGGTCGCGTCTACGACGGGAGCGTGAAGACCCATTTCGCTCGGATCGCGAAGGAGCTCGCGGGCAACGCCCAGCTGGGATCCTCGGAGACCTAGGAGTCATCGACCCGACACTGCTCGAAGCGGCCCGCAGCGGCCGGCGGAGGTCTGCTCCGCCCGCCACGTCGCCGGGCGCAGCCTGCTTAGGAGGACCGATTCACCATGGATGTACGCCCCGCTGAGATCAGCGACATCATCAGACAACAGATCGAGGACTACGGCCGCGAGGTCGAGGTTCGCGAGACCGGCCGCGTGCTGTCGGCCGGCGACGGCATCGCGCGCATCTACGGTCTCGACTCGGCCGCCGCCGGCGAGCTGCTCGAGTTCCCGCACGGCATCTTCGGCATGGTCCTCAACCTCGAGGAGGACAACGTCGGCGCCGCGACCTTCGGCGAGGCGCACGAGATCAAGGAAGGCGACGAGGTCCGCCGCACCAACCGCATCGCCGAGGTGCCGGTGGGCGACGCGCTCCTCGGCCGCGTCGTCGACGCGCTCGGACAGCCGATCGACGGCAAGGGGCCGATCGAGCAGGCGGCGATGCGCCGCATCGAGCTGAAGGCGCCCGGCATCGTCGACCGCCAGCCGGTCACCGAGCCGCTGCAGACCGGCATCAAGGCCATCGACTCGATGATCCCGATCGGCCGCGGCCAGCGCGAGCTGATCATCGGCGACCGCCAGACCGGCAAGACCGCGGTGGCGATCGACACGATCATCAACCAGAAGGGCGGCGACGTGCTGTGCATCTACGTCGCCATCGGCCAGAAGCGGTCGACCGTCGCCCAGGTCGTCGACAAGCTCACCAAGTACGGCGCGATGGAGTACACCATCGTCGTCGCCGC
>CALJUJ010000112.1 GCA_937975525.1 uncultured bacterium | reverse complement strand
TGCTTCTCGAAGTCTCCTAGCAGGCGAAGCGCGTGGCTGCGACATCGACCTCGGGCCGGTAAGAGAGCGCTCGCGTGTTCCGGCCCCTACGCACCCTACCCTACGTCGCCGCCTACCTGCTCCTCCTCGGAGCTTCGAGCTCGCCCATCCTCGCCGGCGACGCCGGCACCTTCGTCGACGAGGCCCAGTGCGCCTCGTGCCACCCGGCGCAAGCGAGCGCCTGGCAGGGCTCGCACCATGACCTGGCCATGCAGGAAGCCACGGAGGCCTCGGTGCTCGGCGACTTCTCCGGCAGGAGCTTCTCCTCGCACGGTCTGACGACGCGTTTCACACGCGATGCAGAACGCCACCTCGTCACAGCGGACGGCCCCGACGGGCAACCCGCTCGCTTCGACGTTCGCTACGTGCTCGGCGTCGTCCCGCTGCAGCAATACCTTCTGTCGCTCCCTTTCGGCCGCCTGCAAGCCCTTTCGGTAGCCTGGGACGCACGGGGCGAGCGCTGGTTTCACCTCTACCCCGACGAGACGATCGACTTCCGCGACGAGCTGCACTGGACGAAACCAGCGCAGAACTGGAACGTCATGTGCGCCGAGTGCCACTCGACCGACGTCGACAAGAACTACGACGAGAAGGCGAATCGCTACGAGACGCGCTGGTTTCAAATCGACGTCGGCTGTCAGGCGTGCCACGGTCCCGGCCACGAGCACGTCCTGTGGGCGACGGCCGGCGAAAGGTCGAAGCGCGCCGCAACGCGCGCCGAGGCCAGGCTGGCGATCGACCTCGCGGCCGCCGACAACCGAGTACAGATTGAAGCCTGCGCGCGCTGTCACTCGCGCCGGGGCGTGATCGCTCCCGAGTACGAGCACGGCCGGCGCCTGCTGGACACCCACCTGCCCGCGCTGCTCGAGGAACGCCTGTACCACCACGACGGCCAGATTCGCGACGAAGTCTACGAGTACGGCTCGTTCCTGCAGAGCAAGATGGCCAGCAAAGGCATGCGCTGCTCCGACTGCCACGACGCGCACAGCGGGCAGCTGCGTCTTCCAGGGAATGGTCTCTGCGTGACTTGCCACAACGCCGGCACGGCGGCGGCGCGGCGGCAGACCGATACCAGCCGCTTGGAGAGGAGGACCTACGATTCGCCGGAGCACCACTCCCATCGCCCGGGCGAGCCCGGCAGCCAGTGCGTCGACTGCCACGCGCCGCCGAAAGCGTTCATGGTCATCGACGAACGCGCCGACCACAGCTTCCGCATCCCCCGGCCCGACCTGAGTGCCCGCATCGGCACGCCCAACCCCTGCACCGCCTGTCATGCCGACCAGACACCGCGTTGGGCAGCCGATGCCATCCGTGAGCATGCTCCAGCCGAGAACACCCCTGCCGATCACTTCGGCTTGGCTCTCTACGCCGGCCGCCGCGGCGAGCCCGGGGCTGCGCAAGCCCTGCTCCGGGTGGCCAGGCAGGCGTCGTTGCCGGCGATCGCTCGCGCCACCGCGCTGGTGGAGCTGCGTCGCTACCCGGGGCAACCGACCTTCGAAGCGTTCGCAAGAGCGCTCGGCGACGACGACCCATTGCTTCGGCGGGTCGCGATCGAGAGCCTCGAGCAACTGCCGCCCCCGCTGAAGCTGGAAGCGATCGCGCCGCTGCTCGACGACCCGGTGCTGGGCGTGCGCATCGAGGCCGCCCGCGTGCTCGCCCCCTTCGCTTCGGCACTGAACGACGAGCGCCGCGAGCGCTTCGAATCGGCGCTCGCCGAACTCGAGGCGAGCCATCGAGTCAACGCCGACCGCCCCGAAGGGCGCTTGAATCGCGGCAATCTGTACGTCGCCCTGGGCCAGCTCGATACGGCGATCGAGTCCTTTCGCTCGGCCTTGGCTTTGGAGCCGGACGCGATTCCCGCCGCGGTCAACCTCGCCGACACGTATCGCCTGCGAGGCGAGGAGCTCGAGGCCGATGCCGTGCTGCGCCAGGCGCTGAAACGCTCCCCGCACGACGCGACCTTGAAACACGCGCTCGCGCTCTCCCTGGTGCGTCGAGGCGAGAAGGACAAGGCGCTGCGCTTGCTCGCCTCGGCCGCTGCCGGCGCCCCCGATCGTGCTGCAACGGTCTTCGCCCATGCGGTGAGCCTCGCCGACGCCGGCCGCCGCGACGAAGCCAGCGCCGTCCTGGAAGCCGCCCTCGAGTCGAGCCGCGGCGACCGCAACGTCCTGCTGGCCCTAGCGGCGTTCCACCGGGACAGCGGCAACCTCACCGCCGCCACTGCCTATCTGGAGCAACTGCGGGCAATCAATCCCTACGACCCGGCTTTCGCCTCGGAAGTAGGAAGGTGACCGAAAGCGCAACCCCCAATCGGGCCCAGCCTGTGGCTTCTCGCCAAAGGGGTGACACCTACCCAACGTCCTGAAACGAAGAGACGATCCCATTTCGACGGGGCAGAATCCTGTCGCTACAGCTCGATTTCGATGGGCGAATCGTAGCGATGGGCGGCGGGGACCTCGAGCCGACGGCAGGGGTCGGATCCGATGGCATCGACGACGAGAGCGGGGCCAGGTGCGCGAGGTCGCGCTGCTCGCCGTCGACGATACGACAGCGGGCGCGAGCCTGCTGGATGTCGTGGCAACCAGCGGGCACCCACCCGGGCGGCAGCGTCATCGCCGCGCTCGCACCATGTCGAGATCGACGTCGAATTCACCCGGCACATCAGCCGCCAAGCTTGGAACTCGGGCTCGGCCGACGGCAACAGCGATGGCTTTTCGAGCATCTAGGGAGGTGTCACCCCGAGATGCCCGAGTTGCCCCCAGCGGTGAACCAGTCGCCATCGATCCGGAGCGCCGCGAGTCGTCGTCGGGATCCATCGTCGAGTTGTCCCCACAAGCGGCAAAGGTCGCGCCAGACGCGCACCTGGAAGGTCTTGCACACGGCGCGAAACGGATGGCCCATCAGCTGGCCGTCGTAGAGCTGCTCCCCGGCGTCGAACGCGGCTTCGTTGGTTCTCGGGGCGTCCGGTCGGAACGCCGCGGCGTTCTGCCGCATCAACGGAACGAACGTCTCGCGGATGCAGTCCAGGAGCGGGCGTAGAGCCTCCGTCAACTCGAGCGAACCCTGCGCTCGGTGATGCTCGCCGTCGCGGATGTGGGCTAGCCAGGCGTAGGTGCGTGGTGCCAGCTGTTCGAGCAGCTCCGCCGCCCGGCCGTCGGGGAGGTTCATCGCCAACTGCCCGTAGGCGCTCGCGTCCGCGAGCGTGAACCGGCCTCCCAGCAGATAGGGTTGCTGCACCAACACGCTTTCCATCGCAGCCAGGTAGTCGCGCCAACTCGCGTCGAGCAGTTCATGCGTCGGCGGGAAGCCCTCGCGGGCGGGGGCCCTCAGGGCCGGTGGCAGATCCGTGCCATCGCCCGCCGGCGCGACGCTGAAGAGGTATGCACAGCGGCGGGTCTGCCGTGCGGCCATCCTTCTACGCATCTTCTCTCTCGAGAACGGTGGAACCAGACTGCCCATCTCCACGACGAGATCCGCAGCCATCCTGTTGGTGCGCGCCGAGGTCACCCAGCGGTTGTGGTGCACCATGTACAGCCCCCATTCGTCGAACGCCTCGTCGACCAGACGAACGACGAAGGCCATGGCGGGGTCGTCGGGAATGAGCGCTGCCGCCCTCGGTTCGACCGAGGCGAGATGGGCGGCGAAGTCACTCGAGTCGTAGTAGAACGGGCCGCCGTCGATGCGGTAGTACGGAACGGCGGGATACTCGTCGAGGCCTGGGGTGAACCCGCCGAAGCGCCGTATCCGGCCGAGCTGCCCATCCAGTCGAAGCCGCAAGAGAGTCATCCACGCCTCGGCGAGATTCGCCTGCGCCGGAAAACGGCGCCACTCGAGTCGGCAAGCATCGGCAATCGCCTGCATCTTCAGCTGAAACGGCGAGGCGAGCACGCCCCAGAACGTGATCGTGGGTGGCATGAATCGCGGTACTCCCGAGTTGGCAGAGTTCCGGCCGCTCGATCGATGAGAGCTGGGTCGGATCCAAGAAGCGCGTCGCGCGAGCCGGGCACCAGGCGCACGAAATCGCGCTCGAGGTCGCGCAGCTGCACGAATCGCGAGGCCGCATCGCCTACCGGACCGGGGATACCGAACTCATGGATGCACGCCGCACTGGGTATCCGCGAACACCAGGCTTGCGAACCCGAGCTGTTCCGCCAGCGTCGCGCTCGCCACCGATCCGTTCGCGCTGGGAAACATCAAGAGACCGACCTTCATGGGTGCGTCCCTCCCTTCATCTCCTTCGGCCCCGAAGCCGGGCTCGTTTCCCGTCTTCGGGGGCCGGAATCCTCGACGCCAGGCTCAGCGCCCGGGCAGATCGCCGGCGACGATCGGGGCGTAGCACGGCAGCGCGTGCACGCGTCCGACGTACGCTGCGAGCGCGGGCCAGCGCTCGGCGTCCACGCTCTCGCCGGCGAGCGCGAAGTTGACGAACGAAGTCGTCAGGGCGATGTCGGCAAGGGAGAATGCGCCACCGACCATGAACTCGTCGTCCCCCAGGCAGTCGGTCAGGTAGGCGAACACTTCCGGCGCGTCGCGGTTCAGCGCCTTGTCGATCGCGGCCTGGTCGGGTTCCTGCTTGAAGAGGGTCGGAAGGACCACCTTCTGAAAGAAGACGATCCCGAGAACCTCCGCGACCTTCGTATCGGCGTATTCCTCGAACCACAGCGCCCGCGCCCGCGGCCCTGGGTCGGCCGGCAGCAACGGCGGTTCCGGATAGCGGTGCTCGAGGTAGCTCAGGATCACCGACGAGTCGGGCAGGATGAGGTCGCCTTCCTCCCAGCACGGGATCTTCGACAGTGGGCTCTTCTTCAAGTACTCCGGCGGTGCGCCGAACGGAATCTGCTGAGTCTGGTCGTACTCGATACCCTTGTAGGCGAGCGCGACGCGGACCTTACGCACGAACGGCGAAAGGTTCGAGCCGTGGAGAATCGGACGGATCGTTGCTGAGGACATGGGGTCTCCTATCTGCCTTGGTGACGTTTCTCCGTCACCGCTGTCGTCAGGTGGTCTCTTGTCGCGTGTATCCGGCGCGCCCGCCGAACGCCCGGCGGAGCGGGATCGCCCGCCCCTCGGCACGCGCTGAACGACGGGACTCCTTTCCCGTGGCCGCCGGCTCTAGCTCATGTTGATCGCGGTCGCGAAGGCGGGGCGCGATTCGATGCGCTTCACGTACGCACGCAGGTTCGGCATGTCCTCGCCGACGCAGCCGAGCTTGTGCGACATGTAAATCGAGTGCCCGAGCATGATGTCCGCCGCCGAGAAGGCACCGATCAGGTACTCGCGCCCTTCGATGGCCTTTTCGACGGGCGCAAGCGCCTTGGCCAGGAGACGTTTCGCCTGGCCGAGGACCTCCTCGTTGCGGCGCTCCGCCGGCAGCAGCACGGTGTGCACCATGATCTGGTTGATCGGTGGCATCACCATGCCTTCGCAGTAGTGGAACCACTGCAGGTACTCCGGGAACTCCGGCGCCTCGACGGCAGGCTTGAGGCCACCGTCGGCATGTCGGGCCAGGATGTACTCGACGATGGCGCCCGACTCGTAGATCGACACGTCACCGTCCTCGAGCACGGGTACCCGCCCGAGCGGATGGCGGCGGCGGTGTTCGTCCGATTTCAGATCCTTCGGGTGAAACGCCATCTTGTTGATCTCGTACTCGAGGCCGAGCTCCTCGAGGAGCCACACGATTCTTCCCGCACGCGACATCGGTGCAAAGTGCAGTTTGAGCATTCTGTCCTCCATCCTCCGTTTTCGTTTCGGTCGTGGCCCCGGCCCCAACGACTTGGCCTTCCTACGCGCGCTCTCGGCGCCCGCAGGTTTGCAAGGATGCGCACGCGTTCTACGCGAGCTTCTCGTCGATGCGCCTGTCGCAGCGACCGTCCCTGGTCTCGACGTAGCCTGGATGATCTCGCCTACGCCAAGGCAGCCGTCAGCCCCTTGCGTTGCAACTTGGGCCCGAGATCCATGGCGGGGAGGCTTGCGTCGCCCATCGCGGCGCACCAGCGGCGCACGGCCTCCTGGTCCTCTGCCGACATCTTTGCGAAGGCCTCCTGGATCCGTTGCATGCGCCAGATCGTGTACGTCAGCGGATTCCTTTCGAATCGTTCGCCGAGCAGTGGATAGCGGACCTTCGGCAGGATCCGTCCGATCGGATCGCCCGGTTGCAGGCCCTCCTTCTCGATCTTCGCCTGCAAGCGCGAAACCGCTGCGCGGATGTACGTCGGGAACTCCGCGAAGAGACCTGCGAAGATCGGCGCGACGGTCGCCGGCACCGCGTCGCCTTCGAGGAGGTCGCCCGTGGCCGCTCCGCCCTTGCCGGCGAAGTCGACCCATTTCTGCAGCGTCGGTCGCGGGCCCAGCCATTCCCGACGCGGCCAGGGGTCGCGATTGAGGTGCCCCACCAGTGTCCCCAGCAAGCCATAGTCGGCAGTCGTCGGCCGCCCGCCGAACAAGTAGCTGTGGTGCTCGAAATGCTCGTCCAGCCGATCGAGCGTTCTCAGTGCCCAGCGCGAGAGCAGGTCGCTCTGCTCTGGCGTGACCCCGAAATACGGCAGGGCGTCGGTCAAGTACCGCTTCAAGGTCTTCGCGGCGAGCGGCTCGCCGATGAATCCGGGAAGCGACGGGAAGAGGCTGCGCGCGAGCTCTGCACGCAAGAGGGTGTTCCAGTTCTCCTCGTGCAGCCACCGCGTCATCATCGAAATGCCGACCCAACTGTCGTCGAACCAGTTCTCGAGCAACATCGACGCGAAGACTTGCACGGGAGTCTGGGCATGTACCGGGCGTGCCGGATGTCTCTTCTCGAGCTCGTCCATGATCAGCGGCGTATCGACGATGAACTCGCCGGGCTGTAGCTCCAAGATCGGAACGGCGCGAAAGCCGAGGCGCCGTCCGAGGCGCGCGAGCTGCAGAGCCGAAGGTTCGCGCTCGACGTAGTCGACGCCCTTGTAGTTCAGGTAGGCGCGCAGCTTGCCGGCGAAGTGGGACGCCGGCGCGCCGTACAGCGTGTATCGGGCTTGCATGATCGCTCCATCGGGGCGGACGGCTCCATTCCGCCAGCCGATACAGCTCGTATACCGTACTAGCTTCCACTGGCAAAGCCATTTTACCGAAGGATGACCTGAGATATACATTCATTCTCGAATCACGGCGGATGCGCCGTTGCGATCGCCCGGCGCCGGCGTGGTTC
>CALJUJ010000111.1 GCA_937975525.1 uncultured bacterium | reverse complement strand
GTGCAGTCGCGCAGGTCGCAGAACAGGACGGTTGCGGTGCGCAGCTCGTCGCTCCCTTCGAGATCGCCGGCGAGCAAGCGATCGCGCACGACCGGCTCGACGACGCGACCGAAGGTCTGCAGGATCCGCTCGTTGTCGCGCAGCGCCCCGACCATCTGGTTGACGCCGCTCTGCAGCAGGCCGACCTCGTCGATGGAGGTGACGGCAACGGCAACGCCGAGATCGCCGCCACGCACGCGTCGGAGCCCTGCCGCTACGTCCGCCAGCGGGCGGGTCAACCACCTCGCCAGCAGCGCGGTGAGCATCGCGCCGAGGAGGACATAGAGGACGAACGCGGCGGTGCTGCCGACCTCGAGCAGGTGCGCGACACTGGCGACGTCGATGCCGGCGGTGAGACGGTCGGCGGCGCCGCGCGCCAGGCCGAGCATCGTGAACAGGGGCACGAAGGCGACGGCGATCAAGAACACGAGAAGGCGCGAACGAACGCCGAGCGGCATGGCGCCGGGCACGACGTGCAGGTCGCCCGCCGGGAAGACGTGCGGCACGACCCCGCGGCGGAAGGCCCAGTCGAGGACGAAGTACGACGTGGTCGCCCCGAGGAAGCCGTTCACCAGGGGCGATAGGATGTGCTGCGACATCAGCTCCGGCGACCAACGCCCGAACAGATACATCGTCGCCGCCGGGAACACCGCCAGACTGATGAGCCACGGCACGAAGCTGAGAAACGCCACCACGACCGGTGCGCTGAGCGCGCACCGCTGCACCTGCAGGGACGGCGGCTCGGAGCCACCGCTGCGCGCGTAGCGGAACAACGGCCACAGGTAGGCGCCGACCGAGACCAGCACAGCCGGGTAGGCGACGGCGTTGTAGTAGAGGATCAGCGTCGTATCGAGCTGGCGCACGGTCGTGGCGAAATCGCTCATCGCCCGCATCGCGCCGATCGTCCACCCCGTCGTCCACCCGGCGAGCAGGTTGACGACGATGACGACGGCGAATCCCGCCACCAGCCAGAGCAGCACGTTCCGACCGCGCGCCTCTCAGCGAGAGCCGCGTCGCCTCCCATGCCTCCGGACGGCGGCGCCACGAGCGTGCCGACGCGCTGGCGCTCGCCGCGCGCTCACGGCTGCAACGCCTCGTCGCCGCCCGCTGCCGGCCGTGCGAGGCCGAGGTGCTCGCGCATGAGATGGTAGAGATCGGCGTGGTCGACGAGCCCGCCCAGGCGCTCGGCGCCGGGGCCCATGGCGACGAGCGGCAGCTGCGATCCCGTGTGCTGCTGGCGCAACCCGAAGAAGCTCGTGGCGTAGGCGATGGTCATCGGGCTGCCATCGAACGTGGTCAGGGTCGTCGTGATGCCCGGAGAATACTCGGCATACGCCGGATCGACGATCTGCGGCGTGTGGTCGTGATCGCCTACGACGATCAGCAGCGTACCCGGATGGCGCTCCGCGAACGCGCGCGCGAGCGCAACCCCCTCGTCGAACTCGACCGTGTCGCCGATCTGGCCACAGGCATCGGCGACGTGCGCCTGCTTGTCGATCATCGCCGCCTCGGCCATGAGGAAGAAACCGGGCGCTCGGTCCGCTGCTGCCGGTTCGAGGTGGCGCAACGCCGCCTCGAGCATCGCCGTGAAGCTCGGCTGCCGTGGCGGACGGTTGCCCGGCTCACAACGCTCGGCTTCACCGGGCGGAAAGCTGGCGAGACTCGGCTTCCACGCCGGAGCCAGATTGCCGTCAGCGAACAGGCCGAGCACCGGCGCCCCGGGTTCGAGTCCGCCGAGCTCGTCGGCGCTGTCGACCACGCGATAGCCAGCCGCCCGAGCCGCCTCGACGACCCGACGCCCGGCGTCGGGACCTGCAGCGATGCGCTGGCGGAACGAACCCATACCGCCACCCAAGAGCACATCGGGCCGCGCGTCGACGAGCTGCTCGACGATCGAACCGAGCCCGCCACTCATCTTGGTGAAAGTCGGACAGCCGGCCATCATCGCCGGGTCGTAGCACCAGCGGTAGTTCACGTGCGCGGCGAAGGCGGCCGGCGTCGCATCGGCCAGGCTCGCCGTCGACACGAGACCCGTGCGCAATCCGGCGTCGCGAGCCTGCTCCAGAATCGTCGGTATCGCGGCGTCGGTCTGCGGCTCCGTGGCGAGCCGGCGGTTGCTGGTCTTGCGTCCGGTGGCGATCGCGGTGGCGCTCGCAGCGGAATCAGTGACGTAGTCCGGTCGTGCGGGATCGTCCTCGCGGACCGCGTGCGTGGTGCACCAACCGTGCACCGGCAGCCGGTCGATCGCCAGGCGGCCGTTCGCGCCGACATGGTAGTTGCGCGCCATCGTCAGGCCGGGGGCGCCGAGCCCGTCGGCGATGAGCAGGATGACGTTTGGCGTTGGCTGGCGGTGCTCGTCGGGAGCCGACCAGCGCAGCGCCGTGCAGCCCTGCGCCAGTGTGGCCAACAGCAGAATCGAAGCGGCGAGGAAACGCGGCGTGAGCGAACGTGGGTGCATCTGGCTCCTTCCCGGGCAGCGACTGCCGCCGCGGCAGGGATGCCAGGAGCGGCGCACCGTGCCAAGACCTTTCGTGGGCGCGCCTCGATGACCGCGTCTGCGTCGTCGGTGTCGGGCTAGGGCCTGTGACGCGGGTGGGAGACGGCCCGCGGTGGCGGCGTGAAGCGGTGCTCGAAGGTGAGGCCGACGACCAAAAACTCCAGGTCGGCCTCACCCTGCGTCGGCTCGATACCCGCCTGCTCGCGCCGCAACAACAATCCGGCGCTGGTGCCGGGCACCAGCTCGTACGTCGCTCCCGTCTCCAGAGCCCAGCCTCCCGCGGTCTCCGTCAGCCCGCCCGACACGCCCCGGTAGACGCCGCCCCGGGCGCCGAAGAAGAGGTCGAGCCCGCCGTCGTGGAGCGTCAGGCGCGGACCGGCCGTGAGCGCCAGGATGGTGGTGACGTCGTCGTCCGTGCAGATGCGCGCCGCATCGCCGCAGCGGGTCTCGAAGGCATTCAATCCGGTTCCGGCGACCAGACCGACCGAGAATTGCTGGGTCAACGCATGCTGGTAGCCAGCGTACGCGAGCAAGGCTCCGCCCGGGCGCGCCGCGTTCCGGGTGCGCGACGTGGGCACGGTGACACCGACATCGACGCCGACGAGCGGCTCGGCCGCGAGCGGCGCCGACACGAGACAGCCGAGCGCGGCGACGACGGCGACGAACGGGAAGACGGAACGCATGGGCAACCTCCGGTACATGTGCTGGCTCGCCCCGTGTAGCAGGCATCGACGGTTGCTTGAAAGCAATCCTTGCAACTCTGCGATATTCGCCTGCGATGGGCGCCGCCGATCTCGCAATCCCGCCGCGATGGTCGGCGGGAGCCTGCCATGCGTTGTGAGGTCCGCGTCCGGCACGCACCTTGCCTCTTCCCTCTCTGCGGCGACCAGCGCCCGGGGCTCGGTTTCCGCTTCTTTTTTTTGGGAATCCATGTACACTTCGGGCGTTTAGCAAAACGGCGTCCGATCCAACGCAACGGGGCGGGGAGCTCAGTGAGAAGTTAAGTAGGGATGGCGTACGATCCGACACGAACCGACCGGCCGAATCTGAGCCGGTACGGGAACA
>CALJUJ010000110.1 GCA_937975525.1 uncultured bacterium | reverse complement strand
ACAGAGCCACGCCGGCGCCTGGCGTCGCGGCACGCGGATGACGTCCGGCGGCGCGAGGTAGGTTCGGAACACGAGATCCCAGAGCGGAGTGGTGACGCCGTGGTTCATCTTCGGGCTGCCGAGGTGATGGTAGAGGTGGTGGCGCCGCGCCGAGCGTGAGTACCAGCAGCGCGGCGCATGCGTGTGCGTGCGGCGGTGAATCACCTCGTAGGCCGCGTACATCGTTGCGAAGCCGGTGGTGAAGGCGATGCCGACGACGGGTCCGAAGCCCCAGATGGTCGCGGCGGCGACGAGGGCGTTGGCCGGGATGGCCGCGGCGATCTTCGCCGACGTGGGCGCGAAGTAGCGTTGATCCGCGTGGTGACGCAGGTGCAGCTTGGAGAAGGTCGTCTTGCCGAGCATGCGGTGGCCGTTCCAGTGGTGGAGGCCGTACTCGGCGAAGGTCCAGGCGAAGGCGCCGGCGAACAGGCTGGCGGCAGCGGTGAGAATCATCGGTCTCCTCCGGCGACGGCCACGGCGGACGAATCGTGGGTCGTCGCCATGCGTGTGCGCAGGTGTTCCAGGGCGGCTTCGAGGCTGCGCGGCGGCGCGCCCCAACCGCGCAGGTGGGTTCTCTGCAGATCGTCGAGCAGGGTGTCGACGACGAAGACGTCGGGGGCGAAGCGCTGCAGCTTTTCGAGCTGGAGGACGCCATGCACGCTGGCGACGTGCACGACGGTGCGCTGCAGTGCATCGCCGGGAGCGAGTGCGCCGGCGGCCTCGGCATCGGCGAAGAGCGTGCGCATGCGGTCGAGCAACGGTCCGGCGACGGCGAGCGAGCGTGCGCCATGGCGGACGGAGACGAGCTCGCGGGGATCGCCGAGCATGCGGCTGAGCAGGCGGAACTGCGCCGGCGCCGTCGTGGCGAAGCGGCGGTAGGTGGTGCCGGCGACGAGGATGCGGAAGAGGCTGCGGACGCGCGGGCTGCGCGGCGCGCCGATCTCGGCGACGGCGAGCGCATCGGCGAACGAGTCGGCGAGGGCGGCGATGGCGCGCGCCTGGATGGCGACGAGGATCGCGTCTTTGGAGTCGAAGTAGCGGTAGAGGGCACCGACGGTGTAGCCGAGGTCGTGGGCGAGGCGATGGACCGTGAGGGCCTCCAGGCCGGCTGCGGAGACGATGCGCATCGCCGTGTCGAGGATGCGGTCGGTCTGCAGGGCGCGGCGGCGGCGGCGCCCGGCGCCGGAGGTCGCTTCGTGAACCATGTTCACTCTAGTAAACAATGTTCACGTCGGGGTCAAGCGGTGTCCCGCCGTGCGTGGCCCGTGCCGCGCGCCCCTCCGGTCGAGGCCCCATCCGATACGGCAGCAGAGGTCGCTGTCGGTGAATGTCGCTTGCTGACCCTGCCGCCTCGTGTGCTATGCGCCTCGGGGAGAGGAAGTGAAGCCGCGATGAACGCTCCCGTCCCGCGAACCGCACCGCAGCCGTCGTTTCTCGACTCCCTGTATGCCCGGCAGCTCGCCGCGCCGCGCGAGCTTGCGCGCTTCGACTTTCTCGAGCCGAAGGGCGATCCCGGGTTCTTCGGGCCCGACAGCGTGACGTGGGTGGTGTTCGCGAATCCCCTGCCCATGGCCGTCGGCGGTATTGCCGCGACGATCCTCGAGCTCGCCGAGCCGCGGGTGCGCGCCGGTGTCTGGAACCATTCGACCTTTCGCAAGGATCCGCTGACGCGGGTGCAGCGCACCGGGCTGGCGGCATTGGTGACCGCGTACGGCGGCAAGGCGCAGGCGGAGCAGCTCACGGCTCGGGTGCGTCGCATGCACGATCGCGTACGCGGGATCGCCGACAACGGCGAGCCCTACTGGGGCAACGACCCGGAGCTGCTGCGCTGGGTGCAGGTCACGGCCGGTTGGGGCTTCCTCGAAGCGTACCGGCGCTTCGTCAACCCCGGGCTCACCCGCGCCGACGAGGACCGCTACTACGCCGAGGGCGCTCTGGGTGCGCACCTTTACGGTCTGGCCCCCGGCGACGTGCCGCGCTCGCGCGACGAGGTCGAGGCCTGCTTGCGTGCGATGGAGCCGCGGCTCGAGCCGTCCGCGGTCCTCAGCGAGTTCCTCGGCTTGGTACGCGACGTCCCGTTCCTGCTGCCGAGCACGGCGGCGCAGCGCATGATCGTCGACGCGGCCATCGATCTGCTTCCCGCCTGGGCCCGGCGGATCCTCGAGCTGTCGACGAATCGGTGGACCGAGCCCGTGCGCACGGCGTCGCTGCGCGCGGGCGCGCAGGTGATGTCGTGGGGACTGCGCGCCAGCCCGGCGCACCAGGCGTGTGCTCGGGTCGGCGTCGACCCGGCGATTCTCCATCGCGCCTAGCCGCGCTCAGCCGTCGCCGCGGCGGCACAGATCGATCCAATGCTGCAGCGCCGGCCCGACGTGCTTCTGCCGATGCAGCACGAAGGAGAAGCGCCGCCGGAAGTCGCGGTGGGGAACCGGACGCAGGACGAGGGTGCGCCGAGCGAGCTCTTCGGAGAGGGCGATGCGCGACACGCAGCCCATGCCGAGTCCCGCCTCGACGGCGCGCTTGATCACCTCGATGTCACGCAGCTCGAGGGTGAGCCGCAGATCGGGGACCAGCCCGGCGAGCGCCCGCTCGAACGTCTGTCGCGTGCCCGAGCCGGGCTCGCGAACGATCCAGTCGACGGCGCGTAGGTCCTCGTCGCGCAGCGAGCGCTTGCGCGCGGGCGCGTGCGAGGGCGCGGAGAACACCACCAGCTCGTCGTCGCGAAACGGCTCGACGGTCAGGTCCGGGGCCGAGACCTCGCCTTCGATGAGGCCGACGTCGGCCTCGAAGTTGGCGACGCGGCGGACGATCTCCGCGGTGTTGGCGATGTCGAGACCGACGCGGACGCCCGGTCGCTCTCGCAGGAAGCGCGCCATCAGCGGCACGGCGAGGTAGTGACCGATGGTCAGCGTGGCGCCGACGCGCAGATGGCCGCCTTCTGCGTCGCTGGCGAGGTGGTCTTCGAGCTCGCGCGCCTGGTCGAGAACGGCCTCGGCGCGCGGTCGTAGCGAGCGCCCGAGTTCGCTGAGGCGGAGGCGCTTGCCGATGCGATCGAAGAGGCGCACGTCGAACTGCCGTTCGATCTCGGCGAGGGCGCTGCTCGCCGCCGACTGCGACATGGCGAGCTCCTCCGCCGCGGCGCTGACGCTTTCCGCGCGAGCGATGGCGACGAAGACCTCCAGCTGTCGGAGCGAGTAGCGCATATCAACTAGATCGAACGGTCTTATTCAAACATCCCATTTTGTCGATATCAAGATCGCCGCTAGCCTGTCCTCATGCTCAGCCGACGGAGGACAGAACCATGAGCGCTCTCACGCAGGAACGCGTTCTCAGTGTCCATCACTGGAACGACAGCGTCTTCAGCTTCACCACCACGCGCGATCGTGGCCTGCGCTTTCGCAGCGGCCACTTCTTGATGATGGGGCTGCACGTCGAAGGCAAGCCGCTCCTGCGCGCCTATAGCCTCGCCAGCGCCCACTACGACGATCACCTCGAGTTCTACAGCATCAAGGTCCCGGACGGGCCGCTCACCGCGCACCTCGCCAAGATCCGACCGGGCGACGAGGTGCTCATCGGCCGCAAGCCGACCGGCACCCTCGTGCTCGACAACCTGCTGCCGGGCCGCCGCTTGTATCTGCTCGGCACCGGCACCGGCCTGGCGCCGTTCCTGAGCATCATCCGCGATCCCGACGTCTACGAACGCTACGAGCACGTGGTGCTCGTCCACGGCGTCCGTACCGCCGACGAGCTGGGTTACTCCGACTACATCCAGCACGAGTTGCCCGATCATCCACTGCTCGGCGACCAGGTGAAGCGGCAGCTGCTGTACTACCCCACCGTCACCCGCGAGCCCTTCCGCAACCAGGGCCGGATCACCCACCTCATCCAGTCGAACCGACTGACCGCGGATCTCGACCTCCCCGATCTCGATCCGGCCGCGGACCGGGTCATGATCTGTGGCAGCCCGGCGATGCTGCACGACACGGTCGCCCTGCTCGAAGCGCGCCAGTTCGCCGAAGGCAACAGCCACACGCCGGCGCACTTCGTCATCGAGCGCGCGTTCGTCGAGAGCTGAGCCGCTGGGCTCCGCGCCGTCCAAGGGGCGGTCTCGCCGGAGTTCAGAACCGCATGGTCAGTGTGCCGACCGCGTTGAAGCCCGGGGCGTCGATGCCCGAGCCGTGGATGCGGTAGCGCTCGTCCGCCAGGTTCTCGAGGGCCAGTTGGAGCTCGATCGCCTCGTGCGGTTGCCAGCCGCCGCGCAGGTTGAGCGTGTACCAGCCAGGCGTCCCGTCGCAGCCGTCGCCACCGTCGGGACAGATGCGCGGATCGGAGCGGTCGCCGGACGACAACCTGTCCTGACGCCCGGCGACGCGCGCGAAGAACTCGATCCAATAGGGCAGCTCCGGCGACTCGTACAGGACCCCACCGCGGCCGAGGATCGGCGGAATGCGGCGCACCGGCTCGTCGTCCGACTCGTTCTCGCCGCGGATCCACGAGAACTGCCCGGCCAGTGAGAATCCGCGGCCGAGGTGGACGTCGGCGGTCGCCTCGACGCCTTGGATCACCGCCTTGCCGATGTTGCGTCGCTGCGCGAACGAGAGCTCGCCCGGGTCTCGTGCGCCGTTGCCGTTGGCATCGTCGAAACCCGTTCCCTCGGTGGTCCGCTCGATGAGGTCGTCGTAGTCGGAGTAGAAGTAGAACGCTTCGGCCGCGAGGCGGCGCTCGCGGATCTTGATGCCGGCCTCGTAGTTGACCACCTCCTCCGGATCGAGATCCGGGTTGGGGCTGTCGATCACGCCGAGGTCGGTTTCCTCTTTGATCTCCACCGTGTCGTCGACGTTCGGGGCGCGAAAGCCTTGCGCGATGCTGCCGGCGAGGCTGACCCCGGGAGCCAGGGCGAACGCCGCACCGATGCTCCCGGTGAAAGCGTCGAAGGTCTCGTCGACGTCGCCGAACCCGGGCGGCTCGGACTCGACGCCGTAGCGGCTGTAGCGGCCGCCGAGCAGCAGCTGCAGCGGCACGTCGATCGCGACGGGCGCCAACACCTCGTCGATGTCGATGCGGCTCTCGAGGTACGCACCGAGCGTGTCGTACTCGGTGCCCGCGGTGAACGCGCTACGTTTCGCGGTTTCGACCAGCGTGTCCGTCGTGCGAACCACGGGCCCCGAGGAGAGCT
>CALJUJ010000109.1 GCA_937975525.1 uncultured bacterium | reverse complement strand
GAGTACGAGGCGTACCCGGCGATGGCCGTCGCCGAGATGCGCAAGATCGGCGCCGAGGCCCGGGCGCGCTGGCCGGTCGAGGCGATCGCGATCGTGCACCGCATCGGCGTCGTGCCAATCGGCGAGGCCAGCGTCGTCATCGCCGTCTCGGCCGCGCATCGCGTCGCCGCGTTCGCGGCCTGCCACTTCGCCATCGACCGCCTCAAGGAGGTGGTGCCGATCTGGAAGAAGGAGCACTTCGAGGGCGGGGAGGTGTGGATCGGATCGCAGACCGGAGCGCCCTTTCCGGCGGGGAGCTCGAGCCCGGCGCGTTGACGGTTCGCGCCCGGCGGACGCCGCTTGGGACGCCAACGCGGCCTGTCGCGCGCTACGTCTGGAAACTGCTCTCCGGGCACGTTACAGAACGTCGCCCACACATCAGTGTTCGTCAGGGAGGTCCCGAGTGGAAGGCCTGAGCGTTCTCGAAATGATCCAGTCCGGCTGGATCGCGACCTACCCGTTGATCGCCTTTTCGGTGGTCACGGTGAGCATCATCTTCGAGCGGATGTGGTCGCTGCGCAATCTCGTCAACGACACCCTGGGGCTCTCCGGGGCGCTGTGCCCGACCATCGAGAAGGGCGAGTTCGGGGAAGCGCTCGTCGCGGCGAAGGCCAGCGTCGCGACACCGGCCGGACGCATCTTCGCCGACGTCCTCGATCGCCACACGCACGACTCGCTCGAGTATCTGTCCGACCTCACCGAGGACAAGCGCTTCGAGGAGCTGGAAGCCCTCAAGGGCCCGCTGTGGGTCCTCGCGACGGTCGGCAGCAGCGCGCCGTTCATCGGCCTGTTCGGCACCGTCATCGGCATCGTCAAGGCGTTCCACAACATGGCGGTCATGGGCAGCGGCGGTTTCTCGGTCGTCGCTGCCGGCATCTCCGAGGCCCTGATCGCCACCGCGCTCGGGCTCGGCGTCGCCATCGTCGCGGTCGTCTTCTACAATTACTTCCAAACCCGCATCGAGCGCATCGAAGCGGCGATGACCATCGCCTGCAACCGCGTTCTCGATGCCGTGCACATCGGCCGGCGCAATGGGGCTCAGTAGCGGCAAGTCGCGGGCGCGGTCGCCGATCGTCGCCGAGATCAACATCACGCCCCTCACCGACATCTTCCTCGTCCTGCTCATCATCTTCATGGTCACCAGCGCGGCGATGGTCGAGTCGGGCGCCGACATCGCCCTGCCCGAAGTCGACAGCACCGCGGCGCAACCGAAGGAGGTCACGATCACCGTGACCCCCGAGAACGACATCTACATCAACACCCGACTGACGCCGTACGAGGAGATCGAGCCGGTGTTGCGCGCCCTGGTCGAAGCCAAGCCCGACGTGCCGGTCGTTCTCGAAGGCGACCGCGACGTCCTCTTCGGCAACGCCGTGAAGATCCTGTCGCTGGCCCAGAAAGCCGGCGCCACGCAGATCGCCATCGCCGCCGAGCGCGGCGGCTGATCCCATCGTCGCATCACGCCGTTCCCCATGCCCTCATCGCCGAGCGATCCCCAGCGCTTCGATCCCTGGTCCGGCAGCGGCTACGGCGGCGCTCGCTGGTTCGCGGTCTCGACGCTCATCCACGTCGGCCTGCTCGTCGCCTTCGCCACGGTGACGCTGACGGTGATCCAGCAGCAGCAGGAGGTTCAGGTCAGCGTCGTCGACGACGGCGGCATGGCGGAGGACATCTTCGAGGGTGAGCCGTCGCTCGACGACCTCGCCGGTGTGCTCCAGGTGGAGAAGGCGGCGCCGCAGCGCGCCGCGCCGCAGGGGCCGGCGATCCGCAACGTGCGTGCTCCCGTGCTGCCGCGGCCGAGCCTCGGCAGCATCGGCCCCAAGATCGGCACCAATCCCGACCTGCCGCCGGTGTCCGGCGTCGCCTCGCGCTCCTACGGCACCAGCGCCATCGGCGGGCTCGGCGGGAGCTTCGGCAACTACGTCGCCGGGCTCCGCAAGGTGGGCCTCGACGTGGCGCTCGTGATCGATGCCACCTCCAGCATGCAGTTCGTCATCGACGACGTCCGCGACCACCTGGCGAGCCTGGTGGGAATGCTGCAGCGGCTGGTGCCGACGGCGCGCGTCGGCATCGTCGTCTACCGCGACCACGAGGACGAGTACGTCACGAAGTGGACGGACCTCAGCTTCCATACGCACAAGCTGCAGAGCTTCCTCGCCGACATCACCGCCCACGGCGGCGGCGACTTCGAGGAGGCGGTGCGCGACGGCCTCGACGCGGCGGTGCAGGACCTGAACTGGCGCAAGCGCTCGAAGCGCGTGATCGTTCTCGTCGGCGGCTCGCCGCCGCACGCGTGGGACGTCGACGCCGTCCACCAGATCGTCGGTGACTTCCAGGACGACCGCGGCCAGGTGAACGCGATCGACGTCACCCGCCAGGCGCACTACCGGCACGACCTCGGCATGTGGCGCGCGATCCACGGCAAGAAGCCCTACGAGCCGTCGCCGCTACCCGAGTTTTATCGCGAGACGGCACAGTCGTTTCGCACGATCGCCGAGCGCGGCGGCGGCGAGATGCTCGAGCTCGACGAGGGCACGAAGCTCATCCGCAACGTGCTGCAGCTGACCTTCGGAGCGCGCTGGAAGAAGGAGATGAAGGACTACCTCGAGGAGCTCTCGTGAAGGCGCTCGTGGTGGCGGTCGGGCTGCTCCTGGCGGTTGCGCCGGCAGTGGCGGTCGCACCGGCCGAGCTCGCCGAGCGTGCCCGCTCGGCGGCACGAGGCGACGGTGGCGCCCAGGACAAGGTTCTCGCTCTGGGCCGGCTGTCGGTCGCCTTCATCGACCTCGCCGATGAGGCGAGC
>CALJUJ010000108.1 GCA_937975525.1 uncultured bacterium | reverse complement strand
GTTGGCTGAAGCGTGAATTGTCTTCGTAGTTGTCGGCTCGGTAGAACGTATACAGTCCCTGAGCTTCGGTGCGCTCGTCGAGCGCGACGCCGGCAATGAATTGGCCGGTCACGTAGTCGTTGGCGACGAGGCGCACGAGTTGGCCGGCGGAGCCAGCGAGGTCGTCGGCCGGAGTGTCCGTCTCGTTGAGCACGTAGCTGGCGGCACTCTGGAGATAGGCAGCGCCGAGGCTCCACCTCAGCGAGAGATCGGACGCGTGGCTACGGATCTCGGCGGCGTCGATGCGCTCGAGCAGGTCCTTGGCGATCTCGATTTCGGAGCGAATGTAGTCGTAGCTGCCGCGCAGACGTACGCCGGCGACGGTCCAGGTCGCGGCGCCGTGGGCACCGTAGCGGCGAAGGTCGTAGTCCTCGATGTAGGACGAGTATCGGTCGGGGCTGGTCCGGGCGTTGCTCGTGCTGTCATTGCGGTGGCTGTAGTCGGTGCTGCGGTCGTCGATGAACCCCTTGGCCGTGAACAAGACGCCGCGGGTCGGGTACCAATTGAGACCGGCTGCGTATCGTTGGTCGAACCCGTCGACGACGCTGTCGCGCTCGAGGCGCAGGCTGCCGAGGCTCTGCTCGGCCAGGCTCTCGGTGATATCGCCGTGACGTTGCTCGAGGTCGGCCCGGCCGAAGAGCACCAGGTTGCGGATGCCGGTGTAGCGTGCCTCGAGCGTTTCCTCGACACTGAGCGTGCCGGAGTCGCCGTCGGCTCGTAGCGGTGCGATCGTCGTCGTGAGAAACGGAATCACTCCGGCCGACTCGACGTTGGTGGCGTCGCTGGTGCTGACCGCATCGACGCGTTGGTTGCGGACTCTCGTCCCGGCGCGAATGCGCAAGGAGCGCAGGGGAGCCCACAGTGCGTTGAACGTGCCGACGTGCTCGGCCAGCCGGCTGGAGCCGACGAGCGAGGTATACCCGAGGTCGTTGGCGCGCCGCTGGGCGAACATCGGGTCGAATGCGGCACCCCAGCTGGAGCCGTAGATTCGGCTGCCGGTGAGATCGCTGTCGAGCTCGGTGTAGGCGTACGACGTGGTGACCTGCACGCGCTGCTTGCGCAGGGTGTTGATGGTGAACGTGCGAATCTGGACCAGGTCGCTGTCGACGTCTTCGGCGTCGGTGATGCGCCGATCGCCCACGGCTTCGCCCGGTTGCAGCGCCATGTTGCGGTTGCGATCGCTGCGGCGCGACGCCCAGCGGAAGCCGCCGCCGACGGTCATCGTCTTGCGCAAGCGGTGGCTGACGTCGATGGCGACGCGATCGCGGCTCTCGTCGACGGACAGGTAGGCGGGGACGATGCTGCGGGGGCCGAGGCCGTCGGTTTGCCGTGTCGTGCCCCAGGCGAGGGAGCGCTTGTCCCCGTCGCGGGTGTCGTGGGCGTAGCGCAACGTGATCTCGGGAAGGTCGGGAGCGCGCAGGCCGGTCTCGACCCAAGCTTCGCTGCGATCGATCGCCGTTTCGTCGTCGAAGAGGTCGAGGTAGGCGCCGGACGGCGGGAAGAAGCCGCCACTCGCATCGTACCAGTGTCGGTACTCGCGGTAGCCGGCTTCCACGTAGCCCAGGTCTTCTTCGCGCAAGAGGAGTCGCGCCAGGTAGTCATGGTTGTCGATCAGGGCGCGGCCTTCGAGCACGAGCTCGCGCAGGTTCCCGACATCGGCGCGTAGATAGAAATCTTCGATGCTGCCGCTGGCACCGCTGCGAACCTGGTGGCGCTCCTGGAAGCGCGCCTCGTCGCCGTCGACCACGGCTCCGAGGCCGGAGATCTTCGCATCGAAGTCGAGGATCTCGACGGCGACGACGCTTGCCGGGTTCGCGAGGCAGAGGAGTGCGGCGGCGGCGCAGCCGAGCGGGGCGAATGCGTTTCGCATCTCCATGGCGTTCCTCCCTCCTGCTCAGAAGCGCAGCGACGGGCTCACGTGGGAGCCGTGTACCGCCTCGTGGCAGCCGGCGCTGCTGCACGTTCCCTGGCTGGCGAAGAAGGCGTGGTCCCTGCCCCCGATGCCCAGGGTGTTTTCGGCGAGTTGCGGTTGCATGTG
>CALJUJ010000107.1 GCA_937975525.1 uncultured bacterium | reverse complement strand
GCCAGCACCGTGGCCTCGACCTCCTGGTCGACCTCGAGTGCCTGGCGTGCATGCGCGAGGCGGCGATCGAGCGTCAGCTTCGAGATGTGGGCGAGTCCTTCGAGTCCAGGAGCGAGCTCCACGAACGCGCCGTACGACTCGAGTCGCCGAACCCGCCCGCGCACCGTCGAACCTACGGGAAAATCGCGCTCGACGCTGGCCCAGGGATCGTCGGCAAGGTCCTTCAACGACAACCCGACACGCGGCTTACCGCCCTCGCCTTCGCCGACCTGCACCACCTTGACGGTGACTCGCTGGCCAGGCTCGAGGACCTCCGAAGGATGGCCGACGCGGCCGTAGGCCAGCTCGCTGACGTGCACCATGCCCTCGATACCGCCGAGGTCGACGAACGCACCGAACGGCTGCAGGTTGGTGACGACGCCCTCGAGCACGGCTCCCGGCACGATCTTCTCGCGCGTTTCCTGCGCCCGCGCCTCGGCTTCGGCGTCGAGGATCGCCCGCCGTGAGACGACGATGTCGCGCCGATCGGTGTCGAGCTTGGTGATGCGGAAGGCGAAGCGCTTGCCGATGTAGTCGGCGGCGACGAGCTCGCCGCGGGGGCGATCGATCTGCGAGCGCGGACAGAACCCCCGGGCGGCGCCGCGTTGCACCTCGAATCCGCCCTTGTTTTCCGAGCGCACGACGCCCTCGACCGGGACGCCCGCCGCGTACGCCTGCTCGAGCTCGGCCGGCAGATGCCCGCCGCGCCCGAGGCTGCGGCGCAGGACGATGGTTCCGGAGGTGCTGCCGTCGTCGACGACGGTCGCCTCGATGCGGTCGCCTTCGGCCAAGGTGACCTCGCCACTTTCCGGATCGCGCAACTCGGCGAGATCGAGCAGCGCCTCGCTCTTGTCGCCGACCTCGACGAACGCCGTCGTCTGGCCGATGGCGATCACCCGACCGACGACGGTCTGCCCCACCTCGACCCGCGTGCGCTCACCCGCCGCTGCCTCGCTCGCCTCGAACATGGAGGCGAAGTCCTCCGTCATGCGTTCGTCCCTACCCTTTTCGTCCATGTTTCGACCGCCTGCGTCGCTGCCGGCCCTCCGGGCGGGTAGCCAACGCTTCCTTTCTCTGCCTCCCCTCGACGTCGCCGAGGGCGTCGCGCAGCTGTTGCGCTCTTCCTATCCCAATCCGGTGTCGAGACACAGCACGCTGGCAAAGATGGTCCGTGGGTGTCGCTCTAACCACCGTCCGGGATCGGCCAAGGAACGACGTCTCCATCGCTCGACCAGTCTTCCTCGTGGGCGATGGCGCGGAGGCTGCCGCTGCGCTGGGACATCCGGCGCGGGCTCTCGATCATGTGGCCGTGGCGGCCCTCCTGGCGCCCCAGGGCCGCGAGCAACGCCGCCGGTCCGTTCACGTGACCGTACTCGCCCATGAGTACCTCCAGCGCGAAGCGATCCGCGGCTGCCTCCGCGGCTCCTGGGAACGGCTGATCGGCGAGCAGTCCGGCGCCGACGAGCATCGCGCTGAGGCGTTCCTCCGGCCAACCGGCGAGATCGAGCAGGCCGACGACGAGGAGCACGCGCCCGAGTGTGCGCAGCGACTCGCCCCGACGCAGATGCGCGATCTCGTGCGCGAGGGCGTAGGCGAGCGCGTTCTCGCTCGTGGCGAGGTCGAGCATCCCGGTCGTCACCAGCAGCAGGCCGCCGGGCAAGCCGTGCACCACCGCGCGCTCGTCGACGATGATGCCGACGCGGTAGTCTGGGTAGCGGCCGCCGCGATGGCGCTCGACGATCCGGGCGACGATGTCGGCGAGCCGATTCCTCTGCGTGGCGCGGGACGGCGGCATGCCGGCGTCGACCTCGCGCCACAAAGCCGCGGTCCATCGCTGCTCTGCGGCTACGGGCAGCATCGCGGCGACGATCCCCGTGAAGTACGAGAGAACCCAGAGGCTCCCGGCCACCAGGGCGAGCAGAGCCACGGCCGGCCCGATCCAGCCGCGCGGGCGCGCCGACCCAAGCGGAAACGCGGACGTGGAGGTCACGCCGTGCCGAACTGCTTGGCGTAGTCCACCGTCGTCCAGCGCTCCGGGCGCATGCGGATGACCACGCTGTCGCCCGCATCGGCGGCGGCGGTCTGAGCGACGTAGAGATCGCCGAGTTCCTGGCCGAGATAGCGGTGCGCCATCGGACGCAGATCGCGTTCGACGTCGCTCGGAGTCGTATTCGCCACCGCGCCCTCGACCGCGACGTACTTGTAGGGAACGGTCTCGACCTGCGCGCACAGGGCGAAGCGCCCGGCAGCCTCGATGAGCCGTCCCTTGCGAGAGCTCTGGTTGGTGATGATCCACAAATCGGCGCCGCGCTCGTAGCCGTACCAGATCGGCACCACCAGAGGCGCACGTCCGGGAGCTTCGACGCTGACGATGCCGACGTGTGGCGCCGCGAGAAACGACTCCCTTTCCTCGCGACTCATGCTCAGATTCATGGCGATTCCTCCCAACGGTGACCTCGCTTGCGTTGACACAGATAGACGGCGGTCGAATAAAGGGCCAGCGAAACCCAGCCGCGCCGTCGGCATCCTAGCTTCGGGCGCGACACCGACCCAGCGAGGGGGAACCATGGCGAACATATTCGAAGAAGCGATCGGCCGCCTCGACGTGGCGGCGGAGCTCGCCGAAGTCGATCCGGAAGTTCTCGAGAAGCTCCGGCACCCGCAGGCGATCCTGCAGGTGTCGATTCCGGTACGCATGGACGACGGGTCCCTGCGGGTCTTCGAAGGGTACCGGGTGCGTCACGACGCCACCCGTGGTCCGACCAAGGGCGGTATCCGATTTCATCCCGACGTGAGCCTCGACGAGGTGAAGGCACTCGCATTCTGGATGACCTGCAAGTGCGCCGTCGTCGGCATCCCGTACGGCGGCGCCAAGGGCGGCGTCATCGTCAACCCGAAGGAGCTGTCGAACATGGAGCTCGAGCGGCTCTCGCGCGGCTTCATCCAGCAGATCGCCGACTTCATCGGGCCCGACTCCGACATTCCGGCGCCCGACGTCTACACCAACGCCCGCATCATGGGCTGGATGATGGACGAGTACTCGAAGATCCGGCGCAATCACCAGCCAGCCGTGATCACGGGCAAGCCGATTGCCCTGGGCGGCAGCCAGGGCCGCGAAGACGCTACGGGGCGCGGTGCGTACTACTGCCTCAAGGAGCTGGAGAAGCGGCGCGAATGGACGCCGGGAGAGATCACCGTCGCGGTCCAGGGCTTCGGCAACGCCGCCCAGAGCGTTGCCCGACTACTACACGCCGACGGCTACCGCGTCGTCGCCGCCAGCGATTCCCGCGGCGGCATCTACCGGCCCGAGGGGTTCGACGTACCGAGCTTGATCAAGATCAAGAACGAGAGCCGGGAGCTCAAGGCCGTCTACTGTGACGGCGCGTTGTGCGACGCGGTCGACGCCGACAAGGTCTCCAACGAGGAGCTCCTGGAGCTCGACGTCGACGTGCTGATCCCTGCTGCCCTGGAGAACCAGATCACCGAGGCCAACGCCGATCGCATCCGCGCATCGGTCGTCGTCGAAGTCGCCAACGGCCCGACAACGCTCGCCGGCGACCAGGTCCTCGACGGCAACGACAAACTGGTGATCCCCGACATCCTCGCCAACGCCGGCGGCGTCACCGTCAGCTACTTCGAGTGGGTCCAAAACCGCCAAGGCTTCTACTGGACGGTGGAGGACGTGGCTCAGCGCCTGCAAGCGATCATGGCACGCGAGTTCAACGCGGTGTACGACCGCATGCTCGACCAGAAGGCGTCGATGCGCACCGCGGCTTACGCACACGCGCTCAAGCGCATCGGCGAGGCCGTCGAGTCGCTCGGCACTCAGAGCTATTTCAACGGTGGGCATCGATGAAAGCCTCCGACCTGCTGATCCGCTGCCTCGAGAACGAGGGTGTGGAGCGCATCTTCGGCGTTCCTGGCGAGGAGAACGCCGACGTCATGTTGTCGCTCGAGGACAGCGACATCGACTTCATCCTCACGCGCCACGAGCAGGGTGCCGCGTTCATGGCCGAGGTGCACGGGCGTCTGACCGGCGAGGTCGGCGTCTGCCTCGGCACCCTCGGACCCGGGGCGACCAACCTGATCACCGGCGTCGCCGACGCGAACATGGACCGGGCCCCGCTGGTCGTCGTCACGGGCCAGGCGGACAGCCGCCGCCTGCACAAGGAAAGTCACCAGGCCATGGACGTCGTGAAGATGTTCGAACCGGTGACGAAGTGGGGCCAGCGCATCGCCCACCCCGACAACATCCCGGAAGTCGTGCGCAAGGCGTTCAAGACCGCCACCACCGAGAAGCCGGGGGCGTGCCACATCGAGCTCTCGGAGGACATCGCGGAGATGCAGACGACGACGCGGCCGTTGGCGCCGCAGCGGCTGCGCCGCGCCGTCCCCGACGACAAGATCGTCGACCGCGCCTTCGACGTCATCGCCTCCGCCAAGCGGCCGATCATCCTCGCCGGCAACGGCAGCATCCGCCGCCGCGCGAGCCGGCAACTGCGCCGCTTCGCCGAGCACACCGGCATCGGCGTCGTCAGCACCTTCATGGCGAAGGGCTGCGTCGACATGGACGCCGAGTACTGCCTGTTCACGATCGGCCTCCAGGCACGCGACCTGGTCACCTGCGCCGTCGACGCAGCGGACGTGATCATCACGCTCGGCTACGACATGGTCGAGTACCACCCGCGCCTCTGGAATCCCGATCGCGACAAGCGCATCGTCCACATCGATTTTCTTCCCGCCGAGGTCGACGAGAGCTACGAAGTCGAAGTGGAGGTCGTCGGTGACCTCGCCCACACGCTGTGGATGCTCAACGAGCGCCTGGAGCGGAAACCGTCGCGCATCGATTTCGACCACAAGCCGCAGCGCGCCGTCCGGCGCGACTTGCTCGCGGATTTCGCCACGCACGCCGAGGACGACACGTCGGGGCGCATTCGGCCGCAAAAGGCACTCTGGGATGCGCGCCAGGCGCTCGGCCCACACGACATCCTCTTGAGCGACGTCGGCGCACACAAGATGTGGATCGCTCGCCACTACCAATGCCACGAGCCGAACACCTGCCTCATACCCAACGGATTCTGCTCGATGGGCTTCGCGCTTCCGGGTGCGATCTCCGCACATCTCGTCCACCCGGACCGCCGCATCCTCGCGGTCTGCGGCGACGGCGGCTTTCTGATGAACGTGCAGGAGATGGAGACCGCACGCCGCCTCGATGCGAACCTCGTCGCCATGGTGTGGGTCGACGGCGGCTACGGCTTGATCTCTTGGAAACAGGACACCCAGTTCGGCCGCCATACGAACCTGAGCTTCGGCAACCCCGACTGGGTCAAGCTGGCCGACTCCTTCGGTTGGAGCGGCACCTGGGTGGAGCGCTCGCGCGACCTACGCGCCGCACTCGAAACCGCGTTCACGACGCCCGGGCCGAGCCTCGTGGCGCTGCCGCTCGACTACGACGAGAACCCGAAGCTCACGAAGCGCCTGGGCAACATCGTCTGCCCGATCTAGTCTGGGGAGGGAGAAGGCGTTGCGCCCGCGGGAAACGGGAGCGTCCGCCGAACGAGTGAGGTCCGAGGAAGTGCAAGCCGCATCCGACGCCGATCCGATCCACGGAACCGCGGGCGTGGTGCGCATCGACGCAAGACCGCCGTCGTACCCGTGACGATGCCATCGCAGGAGCCTGCCCGGAGGAGCCCCATGCTACGAGACCAGTATCCGTTCTACCTCGCCAACCGTCCCGAACAGCCGAACGCCGACCTCGAAGTCGTCGACAAGTACACCGGCGAGGTGGCGACGCGCGTCGCCATGGCCGACGCTCCGACGATCGAGCGCGCCATCGCCCACGCCGTCGACGCACGCGAGGCGATGGCGGCGCTCCCCGCGCACCGGCGCCAGGCCGTCCTCGACCACTGCGTGGCGCGTTTCCGAGAGCGCTTCGACGAGCTCGCTCTCGCGTTGTGCATCGAAGCCGGCAAGCCGATCCGGGACAGCCGCGGCGAGGTCACTCGCCTCATCGACACGTTCCGCATCGCCGCCGAGGAGGCGACCCGCATCACCGGCGAGTACCTTCCCCTCGATGTCACCGCGCGCGCCGAGGGCTACAGCGGCACCTGGAAGCGCGTACCCATCGGCCCCTGCTCGTTCATCTCGCCCTTCAACTTTCCGCTCAACCTCGCCGCGCACAAGGTCGCGCCGGCGATCGCCGCCGGATGTCCGTTCGTGCTCAAGCCCGCCAGCCTGACGCCGATCGGCGCGCTGGTCATTGGTGAGGTTCTCGCCGAGACCGACCTGCCGGAAGGTGCGTTCTCGATTCTCCCCTGCCGCCGCGACGGCGCGGCACTCTTCACCGAGGACGATCGCCTGAAGCTGCTCAGCTTCACCGGCTCGCCCGGTGTCGGCTGGGATCTCAAGGCCAAGGCCGGCAAGAAGAAAGTCGTTCTCGAGCTCGGCGGCAACGCCGGCTGCATCGTCGATGCCGACGCCGACCTCGACGACGCGGTCGCCCGGATCGTCTTCGGCGGCTTCTATCAATCCGGCCAGAGCTGCATCAGCGTGCAGCGCATCTTCGCCCATCGCGACGTCTACGAAGCCTTTCGCGAACGCTTGGTGAAGGCCGTCAGCGACTTGAAGATGGGCAATCCGAGGGACGAGGACACGTTCATCGGGCCGATCATCTCGACCAAGGAAGCGGAACGCATCGAAACGTGGGTCGCCGACGCGGTGGCCGACGGCGCCAAGGTGCTCTGCGGCGGCAAGCGCGACGGAGCGATGATGCAGGCGACCGTTCTCGAGGACGTCGCCAAGTCGCAGAAGGTGTGCACCGAGGAGGTCTTCGGCCCGGTCGTCGTCCTCGCCCCCTTCGAAGACTTCGATCGCGTCCTCGATGAGGTCAACGACAGCGAGTTCGGCCTCCAGGCGGGGATTTTCACGCGCGACATCTACAAGGCACAGCGCGCCTGGGACCGCCTCGACGTCGGCGGCGTCGTCATCGGCGACGTCCCGTCGTTCCGCGTCGACCACATGCCTTACGGCGGCGTGAAGGACAGCGGCCTCGGGCGCGAAGGGGTGCGATTCGCGATCGAGGACATGACCGAGATCCGCCTCCTGGTGCTGCGCACGCCGAAGTCCTGACGGCAACTTCAGACGCGGATGCGCTCCCAACGGTCCGAACGAAACCGGCCGACCTTGAGGACCACGCGCACGGCGTAGTCGGGAACGAGAGCGAACCACAGCCAGAAGAGGTCGAGCTCGTAGACGAAGGCGACCTGGTAGGCGAATCCCAGGCGGCACACGTAGAAGCCGAGTAGGACGGCGAGCAACGGAAAGCGCGTATCGCCGGCGCCGCGCAGGGCCCCGGCGAGCGTGAAGTCGAGTGCCATCAAGGGCTGCGTCGCCGCCAACACCTGAATGAACAGCACCGCCGCATCCACGACCAGAGGGGCGTCGACGAACAGCGTGGCGATCGGGCGGGCGGCGAGGAAGATCCCGACCCAGCACGCGCTCATCAAGGCCAACGACAAACCCGACGCGCCCCAACCGCTCTGCCGAGCCTGCTGCGGCTGTCCGGCCCCGAGGTTTTGCCCGACGAGCGCGCTCGCGGCCACGGAGAATCCGATTCCGGGAAGGAACGACAACGCCAGGATCCGCACGCCGATCACGTATGCCGCAACCGCGGTCGTGTCGTACGCTGCCGCAAACGAGAAGTAGATCACGAAACCGATCTGGATCAGCAGATGCTCTGCGGCCGCTGGCATGCCGACCGCGAGCACGCGCCGGATCACCGCGACTTCCGGGCGGATCCAACCAGCGGGCAGACGCAGCACGAGCCTTTCTCGGACCAGCAGCGCAAACAGCAGAACCGCCCCCGTCGTGAACGCGATCGCCGTGCCACAAGCAGCACCCGTGGGCCCGAGTTGGGGGAAGCCGAACTTACCGAAGATGAGCAAGTAGTTGCCGATGACGTTGACGACGGCAACCACGACGCCCACGAGGAGCGGGGTACGCGTATCCCCGGCGCCACGCAGACCGAAACCCATGACGACGAGGACCGCATCCGGAGGTGTCGCCACCAACACGACCCGAAGGTAGTCCACCGCGAT
>CALJUJ010000106.1 GCA_937975525.1 uncultured bacterium | reverse complement strand
AGCACGGCCTTCAGCAGCCCGGCGGCGCCGGCGGCTGCCTTCAGATGGCCGATGTTCGACTTGACCGAGCCGAGAGCGATCGAGCTCGGGGGAGCGCCCGCGGCCGAGAGCACCTCGGCCAGGCTTTGCACCTCGACGACGTCGCCGACGCGTGTCGACGTGCCGTGGCCCTCGATCAGCGCGGCCGTTGCGGGCGACAGTCCGGCGTTCTCCCAGGCGCGACGAATCGCGAGCTGCTGGCCGATCGGGTTGGGGGCGGTGATGCCCTTCCCCTTGCCGTCGCTCGAGCCGCCGACGCCGCGGATGACGGCGTAGATGCGATCCCCGTCGCGCTCGGCGTCGGCGAGCCGCTTGAGTACGGAGACCGCCGCACCCTCGCCCATGACGAAGCCGTCGGCCCCGTCGGCGTACGGGCGTGTGCCGGTCGCCGACAGCGCACCGATCTTGGCGAACTTGATGAACGTGTTGGCGCCCATGTTGCGGTCGATCCCCCCGGTGATCGCGGCGTCGAAATCACGCTCGACCAGCCCTTCGATCGCCGCGCTGATCGCGGCGAGCGCCGAGGCGCAGGCGGCGTCGACGATGAAGTTGGGGCCGTGGAAGTCGAAGAGGTTGGCGACGCGTCCGGCGATGCAGTTGGCCAGCTCGCCGGGCATCGAGTCTTCGGTGATGCGGGGTAGATGCGCGGCGACACGCTCGTGCATCTCGTCGAGAATGGCGGCGCGCTGGTCCGCAGGAAGCGCTGCGAAGCTCGGCGCAGCGCCGAGGTCGGCGGCATACTCGGGAAAGCTGAGACGCAGACTCGTCTGGTAGTGCTTCTCGCCGGCCATGGCATTGCCGAGGATGACGGCGGTGCGGTCGTGGTCGAGCGGGCGCTGCGGGTGCCCGTAGTCGGCGAGCGCCTCGCGGGTGCAGGCGACGGCCCACTTCTGGCCCTCGTCCATCGCAGCCCCGACGGTCGGCGGAATCGGGAGCCGCCACTGCAGCGGTTCCCACTCCCAGCTCGTCACCCAGCCGCCGATCCGCGAGTACGTCTTGTCCGGCGCCTTGGGGTCGGGGTCGTAGTAGCGCTCGGTGTCCCAGCGATCGGCGGGCACGTCGGCGATCGAGTAGACGCCGTTCTTGACGTTCTCCCAGAAAGCGCGAGCGTTCGGGGCTCCGGGCAGGACGGCGCCGACGCCGACGACGGCGACGGCGCGATGGGCGGTGTCTTCCATGGGGGACCTCATGCGGGGGCGGTGCGCCCGAAGACGGCGTCGGCGACGAGGTCCATGTCCTCGAGCAAGCCGGCCTGGGCGGCGTAGATGGAGTCGAGTCCGAGGGCTGGATCGCTGGTGCCGCGGGCGTCGCCGGCGGCGGCGGTGATCCAGCGAGCGCCGTCGATGCCGACGGCGAGGGCAGCCTCACGTGCGTAGACGCGGCTCATCGCCGCGAGTGTGGGTGGGGCGAAGCGTCGATCCGCGTTCTCGTGCAGTCGGTCCGCGGCGGCGGTGGCGGCGCGCTCGGCGAAGCGTGCGGCGGTCTCGGCCTGCGCGATCAAGCAGCCGAGCCTGAGGAGGATGTGCTGGTGCCGGGTCAGGCGGCCGACGCGGGCTTTCTCGAGGATCTCCGCCAGCGCGTGCAGTGCCAGGACGGCCGTGCTCGCGCCGCAGTCGGGTTGGCCGGCGGTCGCGGCTGCGAGCTTCTCGGCCTGCTCGTGGTAGTGGTGGCCGCGCGTTTTGAGGTGGTGCTGCCAGCGATCACGGCCGATCGTCATCTCCATGATCTCCGAGGTGCCCTCGTAGATGGTCGTGATGCGCACGTCCCGGCGGATCTTCTCGACCATGTACTCCTTGGTGTAGCCGTAGCCGCCGAGCGCCTGGATGCTGGCTTCGGCGGCGGCGTTCCCCGCTTCCGTGGCGATGTACTTGGCGATCGCGCCCTCGGTGTTGAGCTCGGCCTCGCCGGCGTCGAGGCGCTCGGCGACGAACTCCATGTAGGCGCGCCCCGCCTCGAGACGGACGACGTGGGGGACGATGAGCTTGTGGGTGTAGCCCTGCTTCTCCGACAGCGGCGCGCCGGCCTGGATGCGACCCTGGCTGTAGGGGATGGCGCGGTCGAGCGCGGCCCAGCCGGCGCCGAGGCCGAACGCGGCGACCATGAGGCGGGTGTAGCCGAACACGGCCTGCGCCTGCGCGAGCCCCTGACCCTCGACGCCGCCGACGAGCCGATCGATGCCGACCTCGACGTCGTCGAGTGTCAGCGCCGCCGTGTTGCTCGCGCGAATTCCGTGCTTGTCCTCCGGCTTCCCGTGCGCGAAGCCCGCCGCGCCGCGTTCGACGATGAACCAGCTCGGGCCCGACGGCGTATTGGCGAGGATGGTGTACGCCTGCGCGACCCCGCCGTTGGAGATCCACTGCTTGGCACCGTTCAGTCGGTAGGCGACGATCGCACCGTCGCGCTCGACCGGCGCCGCGGTGCTGCGTAGCGCACCGAGGTCGCTTCCGGCAGCCGGTTCCGTCGCGCCGTACGCGAACAGGATCCCCTCGTCGGCGATGCGCGTCATCCATTCACGCTTCTGTTCCTCCGTGCCGCCGACAGTGATGGGGTCGCTTCCCAGGAACGTTGCCAGGACTCCGGTGGCGACGCCGAGATCGATGCGGGCGAGCTGCTCGCAGATGCGGTAGAGGTCGACGGCGCCCGCGCCCATCCCGTTGTACTGCTCGGGAATGAAGAAGAGTTGGATGCCGACGTCCGGGCCGACGAGCTCGGCGATGACGTCTTCCGGGAACTCGTCGTCGCGGTCGAGTTGGAGGAGCTTGTCGTCGGGGAGGCGCCGCTCGGCGAACTCCGCGAGGGTCGCCAGGGCTGCTTCGAGGGTTTCGCGATCGAGTCCAGGCATGGGGTGCTCCGCATTCTCGCTGGCGGAGCACCGACCCCACGGGGACCACGCACTCCGACGAGTGTGGTTTCATCCCCTTCGCGACTGGTGTACCCAACGAAACCCGGTTCGTCGAGGCCCCCCGCTTTCGGTCCGGGCCGATCGAATCGCAGGAGGCGCGTTTGCCCGAGACACCTGCCGCGTCCGCAACCCGTGACGGAACCATCCGCTGGCTCGCCGTGGGCGAGCACGACCTGCCTGCGGACGAGTCCTGGCTGTCGCCGGTGGAGCGCGCGCGCCTCGGCCGCATGCGCTTCACCAAGCGGCGCATGGATTTCCTCGTCGCTCGCGCGAGCGCCAAGCGTGCTCTCGCAGCATGGCTCGGCCGCCCGCCCGCAGCCGACTTGGAAGTACGCCACGCGCGCACCGGCGCGCCGCGCCCCTACGTCGCCGGCCGCCCGCTGGAGGACGTTGCATTGTCGCTGACCGATCGTGCCGGCTGGGCCGTGTGTGTGTTGGCCTCCGGCGTCGCCGAGGTCGGCTGCGACCTCGAGCTCGTCGAGCCGCGCTCGGATGCCTTCGTGCGCGACTACTTCACCGTTGCCGAGCGGGATGCGGTGGCGGTGGCAGGACGCGATGCACACGCCGTTCTGGCCAATCTGATCTGGTCGGCGAAGGAGAGCGCCCTCAAGGTTCTCGAGACTGGGTTGCGCCGCGACACGCGCTCGGTGGAGATCGATCTCGGTGGTGCGGTCGATCCAACCCCAGGAGGGTGGCGACCTCTGCTGGCGACGACCCGGGAGGGGGAAGCTCTGCCGGGCTGGTGGGCGCGCTTCGGGGTGTTCCTGCTGACCGTGACGGCGCGGGGCGCAGCGGCGCCGCCGGCGGCGCTACCGGGCGGCGGCGACCTCGCCGCGGCCGTGCCGACGCACTCGTGGCTGGCGCGTCCGCGCGTCCCGGCGGCTGGCTGACCGGTTCAGGAGACTTTCGGGCAGGCGAGGCCGATCTGGCGGGGAATGTCGGCGGCGAGCAAGAGCTCGGGGTAGAAGAGCGGCTTGCCGTTGTTCATCAATGCGGCGGCGACCTGGCGTTCCGGGTCGGCCCAGCCGAGGATGTTGCTGAAGCCGAGGTGACCGAAAGCGTGCTCGGTGTCGGGGCCGTAGAGGCTGAGCCAACGGCCGCCGAGCATGAACCCCTGGCCGTAGCGGATGGGCACGCCGAGCATCATGTCGAGCTCGAGGTACGACTCCTCCGTCGTGGCGCGCCGCACCGTCCGTGGCTCGAAGATGCGTACCCCGTCGAGCGTGCCGCCGTCGAGAAGCAACTGAAAGAAGCGCGACAGCTCGTTCGCCGTCGTCACCACGTTGCCGGCGGGGACGATGCCGCGCAGGTAGCGGGGGTCGTTGCTGAGCGCGGGGGCCTCGCGCGGGTCGACGCCCAGGGCGCGGCGTAGCGCCAGGTGGATGATCGGCAGCTGTGGCGGGCCGGTGTAGTAGTTGCGCGCCACGCGGTCGACGTCGCGCTTGCGCACGCCGTAGCGCATCCAACGAAAATCGAGCGGTTCGAGGATCTCTTTCTCGGCGAAGCGCCGGATGCTCTTGCCGGTGATGCGCCGCACCACCTCGGCGAGGATGAATCCGCCGCTCAGCGCGTGGTAGGCGAGCAGCCGCCCTGGGACCGACGTCGGCTCGGCGTCGACGAAGATGCGCAGGAGCCGGTCCGGGTTGGCGATGTTGTCGAGCTGCATCGCCTCCGGCGGGATCCGCGGCATGCCGGCGCGGTGGGTGAGCACGTGGCGGATGGTGATGCGTTCCTTGCCGTGCCGCGCGAACTCCGGAACGTACTCGGCCACCGGGTCGTCGAGGCGCAGGAGGTTTCGCTCGTCGAGCAGGTGCACGACCATGGCGGTGAGCACCTTCGAAGCCGAGAAGATGTTGAACGGTGTCTTCTCGGTCGCTCGCACCTTGGGCACTTCGTCGCCGTCATCGGGGCCGTTGCCGGATGCGTGGCCGATGGCTCGTTCGAGGATGACCTGGCCGCGGCAGCGCACGCAGAGTTGAATCGCCGGATGGATGCCGGTGCGATACAGGCGTTCGACGGCCCGCCAGACGCGTTCGACGGCTGCCGGCTCGACGCCGACCGCGCGGGGATCGACCTCGGTGTCGGTTGCGATCGTGGTCACCGACGCGAGGTCGGTGGGTACCCGCGACGCGGTGTTCAGCCAGCCGAACATGGGGACCGCTGAAACCACAACCGGCGCGAGAAGACAAAGTGCGGCCGGCGGCGTGCGTGCGGACGAAGGGGGCCGGCGCGGGCATCGTCCCGCCCCGGCCGAGGCGGTGCAGCTCGTCTCAGCGGGGCAGGCTCTCCGGGGGATCGGCGTTGGTCACCGTGCCGGTCAATGCGTGCATGAACGCGACGAGGTCGTCGATCTCCTGCTCGCTCAGCCCCAACGGCTGCATCAGCGGCGACAGCCACGGATTCTTCGTGCCGCCCGCATTGTAGAGGACCATCACGTCGCGCAGCGTTCGCTCCGAACCGTCGTGCATGTACGGAGCCGTCTCGGCGACGTTGCGCAGCGTCGGCGTCTTGAAGGCGCCCTTGTCCGCCTCGACTCCGGTGACCACGAAGCGGCCGAGGTCGGGCTCGGGCTCGTCCATGCCGACGCCGAGGTTGTGGTACTTCTCGTCGGCGAAGTTCTGCCCGACGTGGCAAGTGATGCAGCGACCCTTGCCGAGGAACAGTCCCATGCCGCGAACGGCGGACGCGCTCAGCGCGTCGGCTTGCCCGGCGAGGTAGCGATCGTAGGGGCTGTCGCCGGCGAGCACCGTGCGCTCGTAGCTGGCGATCGCGTCGGCGACGCGATCGATGGTGACGTCCTTGTCGCCGAACGCTTGGATGAAGTACGGCCGGTAGCCACGCACGTGGTTGATGGTACGCACCGCAGCGTCGTGATCCGGCATCGACATCTCGACCGGGTTGGTCACCGGCCCCTTGGCCTGCTCCTCGAGGTCGGCGGCGCGGCCATCCCAGAACTGCTCTTTCGAGAACAGTCGATTGATCACGGTCGGGCTGTTGCGGGTGCCGAGCGCGCCACCGACGCCCTTCGAAGTCGGCGCCGGATCGGCGAAGCCGTGGTACGGGTTGTGGCACGACGCACAGGAAACGGTGTTGTCGCGCGACAAGCGGGGGTCGAAGTAGAGCAGTTTGCCGAGCTCGACCTTGGCGGCACTGAGCGGGTTGTCTTCGGGGATGTAGGCGCCGTCGGGCCCGAGGCCGCGCGGCAGCTCGATCTCGTAGTCCCCCGAACGCACCACCGCGGGGCTCGTGTCGCCGGCGGCCTGAGCGTCCGCGAAGGATGTCGGCGCGGCGAGCACGAAGCAGGCGATGGCCACGGCGGCGGCAACGGGGGATCGATGCAATCGTGTCATGTCGGTTACCTCCTGAAGCGCGCGACCCTATCGCAGCGGCGCGGAGGCGCAAATCGCCGCGGCGTCAATTGCCGCCGCTCTCGGTCCGCAAGATCAGACCCGCCTCGCCGACGATCAGGCCGGCGTCCGCATCCGCGAAGCGGACGCCGTTGAGGGCCTCGAAGCCGCCGCTGTCCTGGAAGAACCAGTTCGAGCCGCCGTTCGTGGTGGCGAGAATCGTGCCGTCGTCGCCGACCGTCCACACCCGGAGCCGGTCGAGCGCAAAGACCTTGAACAGAGCGGCGTCAGCAGTGATCAGCGGCTGCCAGTTGGCGCCGCCGTCGAACGTGCGCAGGATGCTCTGCTGCGGGTTCGTCGACGACGGCACGCCGCCGACGGCGAAGCACACGTCGAGATCGACGCAGTCGATGCCGAACAGCGGGTCGGTGGTCTGCGGGTCCTGCGGAGTCCAGGTGCTGCCGCCGTCGCTGGTGCGCAGCAGCACCCCGGCGTTGCCGACGATCCAGCCGTTGAGCGGGTCGACGAAGCTGACGTCGTTGAGGCCGCGCGTCGTCCCCGCGTTCTGTCCGGTCCAGGTGACGCCGCCGTCGCTGGTGTGGCGGATCGTGCCGGAGTCGCCGACGGCCCAGCCGCGCTGGGTGTCGGTGAAGGTGATCCCGAAGAGCGGCTCCGAGGTGCCCGACTCGACCGGTTGCCAGGTGGCGCCGCCGTTCGTCGAGCGCAGCAGCAGGCCGAAGTCTCCGGCGATCCACAAGCGCTGGGCGTCGATCGCCGTCACGGCGAACAAACCGTCGGTGGTGCCCGAGGCGCCTTGGCTCCAGGTTGCGCCGCCGTCGCTGGTGACGGCGACCGCGCCGGCGGCGCCGATGGCGACGGCGCGGGCGGGATCGATGATCTCGACGGCGAACAACGGATTGGTCGTCGCCGGGTTGTCGAGCTCGAAGTCGGTGCCGTTCGTCGTGCTCAACAGCGTCGCCACCGAGCCGACGACGTGGCCGACGTTGCCGCCGTGGTCGACGGCGAACAGGGCGTTGGAGGTGTCGGTCGCCCGTTGCGTCCAGGTGATGCCCGCGTCGCTGGAGTGAAGAATCGTTCCGGTGGCCGTGGTCGAGTCGATGTCGCCGACCGCCAGGCACTGCGTGCCGCCATCACAGGAGACGCCGAACAAGAAGTTGGTCGTCGGGCTGAAGCGAAGCCCCCAGGTGATGCCGCCGTCGGTGGTGCGTAGGATGGTGCCGTCGTCGCCGACGGCGAGGCCGCGTCGCGCGTCGTCGAAGTGCACTCCGAACAGATTGCGGTTGGTCGTGCTGATCTGCGCCGACCAGCTCTCGCCGGTGCTGGTGTGGACGATCAGGCCACGATCGCCGACCGCCCAGCCGTTGGTGCCGTCGATGAAGGTCAGCATGCGCAGCGCGCGGTCGAAGCTCTGCTGTTGGGCCCAGGTCTCGCCGCCGTCGGTGGTGCGCAGGATGACGCCGATCTCGTCGTCCGGGTCGAAGCCGCTGATCCAGCCGTTGTTGGCGTCGGTGAAAGCGATGCCGGTGAGCACGGCGATGATGTTGACCGGCTTCTCCACCCAGGTGGTGCCACCGTCGGTCGTCTTGAAGGCGACGCCGACGCCGATGTCGTTCGGGTCGGTGCCGGGATCGAAGCCGACGGCCCATCCCGTCTGCGCGTCGAGGAGCGTCGTGGCGAACAGGTCGGGCGTGCCGGCCACGGGGCTCCTCTCCCAATTCGCGCCACCGTCGGTCGTGCGGACGACCTCGCCGAAGCCACCGACGGCGAAGCCGCGCTGGGCATCGACGAAGTCGACGGCGAACAGGTCGTTGAACGTGGGCAGGGGGTTGACCAGCTCCCAGCCGTCCCCGGTCGGCGTCGGGCATCCGTTGAGGGCGAAGTTCAGCCCGGTGAGGATCTCGTCGACGGTGACGAGGTCGTCGCCGCTGCCGTCGAAGACCGGGCAGGAGGCGAGGCCGACCGTACCGAGCGCGATGTTCACCCCGGTGATGATCTCGTCGACGGTGACCGAGCCGCCGCCGTCGCAGTCGCCGGTGCAGGCCTGCGCGGGTGCGCTCGATGGCGAACCGAAGGAGAAAAGACAGGCCGCGAGCAGGCTAACGACGACGGCACGGGTCGGCGACGACATGGCGCGGCAGTACCATCGCGGACGGGGACGGACAAGCGCCATGTGGGCGAGGCACCGGACGCGGTGGCGGTGGGGTGCGACCGGTGTGGCCCACGTGCGTGGGGGCGCGCCGGCGGACGGTCGCTTGACTCGCCGAGAATTGGGGACGACCATCCGCGCATGGAGTGTGCCAACTGTGGCACCGAGCTGATCCCCGGGAAGTCGTTCTGTCACGCTTGCGGCGCCGCGACGCCGCAGGCTTGCACCACGTGCGGTGCGACTCTCGTCGACGGCTTTCGGTTCTGCCCGGACTGCGGCGCGGCCGTAGCGCTGCGGGAAGCCGGCGCCGCTGCGGCGGCGGGCGAGACGCCGGCGCGGGCGCCGGAGCTTGGGGAGCACCAAGCCGACACCTTGTATGGGCCGCGGCGCGCGGTCGAAGGCGAGCGCAAGCTGGTCACCGTGTTCTTCTGCGATCTCGCCGGATCGACGGCGATCGCCGAACGCCTCGATCCGGAAGAGTACCGCGACCTTCTGGAGCAGTACGTCGCCCTCGCCTTCCGCGAGATCTATCGATTCGAGGGGATCGTCAACCAACTGGCAGGCGACGGGCTGATGGCTCTGTTCGGCGCGCCGGTCGCGCGCGAAGACGCACCGGCGCGGGCGGTGTGGGCGGGCCTGGCGATCCTGCAGGCGCTCGGGCGCCTCAACGCGCGCTTGCGGGCGTCGGGGCGGCCGGAGCTGCATGCCCGCATTGGCATCCACACGGGGCCGGTGGTCGTCGGCACGGTCGGCAACGACCAGAAGATGGACTACACCGCGATCGGCGACACGACCAACCTCGCGTCGCGGCTGGAGTCTCTCGCCGATCCCGGGTCGATTCTGGTCAGCGACGAGACCCACGCGATGGTGCGCGGGTTCTTCGAGATGAAGCCGGTGGGTCCCTTCACCGTCAAGGGCAAGAGCGCCCCGGTCGTCGCCTACGAGGTGATTCGCCGCCGCGACGCGGTCACCCCGATCGCCATCGCCGCCGAGCGCGGGTTGACTCCGCTGATCGGGCGGGAAGAGGAGCTCGCCCATCTGGAATCCTGCTTCGCCCGCGTGCACGGCCATCTGCCGCAGGTAGTCGCCGTCGTCGGCGAGACCGGCATCGGGCGCTCGCGACTGGTCTACGAGTTCAAGGAACGCCTGTCGCCGGCGCCGCGCATGTTCGAGGCGCGTTGCTCGGCGCTGAACCAGCGCGTTCCGTTCTATCCCTGCGTGTCGCGGCTGCCGCAGTACTTCGGCATCGAGGAGGAGGAGGCGCCCGAGGACGCGGTCACCAAGGTGCTCGCCCGCGCCGAGGAGCTCGGCCCCGACGTCGCCAACCGCGTCCCGTACCTGCTGCGCATGCTGTCCCTGCCCGTCGACGACGATACCGACGAGGTGGCGGCCGACGACCTCGAGCGCGAGACGTTCGACGCCGTCGGGCACATCTTCCATGCGGAGGGTCAGCGCGGGCCAGTGCTCATCATCCTCGAGGACATGCACTGGATCGACGGGCCGTCGCGCGCGATGCTCTCCCGCGCTCTCGCCAAGCTGCACCACGCGCCGGCGATGTTCGTGCTGACCTATCGCCCCGAGTTCGATGCGACGTGGACGACCGGCGCCGTGTTGACGCAGATACGCCTGCGGCGTCTTTCCGACGAGGCCGCAACCGAGATCGTGCGCAGCGTCGCTGACGGACCGTTGCCGGCGCGCCTGGAGCGACAGATCCTCGAGAAGGCGGAGGGCAGCCCGTTCTACGCCGAGGAGATCACCCGCTCGCTGCTCGAGAGCGGGATTCTCGAACGCACGGACGGCCGCTACCGGCTGACGCGCCCGGTCGAGGAGATTCGTCTGCCCGGTACCGTGCAAGAGGTGATTGCCGCGCGTCTCGACAGCCTCGACCCCGGAGCCAAGCGGGTGTTGCAGGTCGCCGCCGTGGTCGGCCGGCAGTTCCATCGCGACCAGCTCGACGGCCTGCTCGACGACGGCGGGATCGACGTCGACGCGGCCCTCGCCGAGCTCGAGCGGCGCGGCGTCGTCCACCGCAAGAACGTGTTCTCGGACGACGTCTACCGCTTCGGCGAGAGCCTCACCCAGGAAGTGGCCTACGACGGTCTGTTGCTGCGCCAGCGCCGTCAGCTGCACGAGCGCATCGGCCGCTCCCTCGAGAGCGCCCTCGGCGACTGGAGCCCGGAACGGTCGGCGCTGCTGGCGCATCATTACGTCAACAGCGAAAACGTCGAACGCGCGGTGCAGGCTCTGCTGCGCGCGGCCGGCGACGCCGAGAAGGTTCCCGCCTACCACGCCGCCGCGGACTACTACCGCGAGGCCTGGGAGATCGCGTCGCGCCGGGCGGCCGACGGTGGTGCGGACGACGTTCGCCCGCTCGCCGTCGCTGCGGCGCAGGGACTGGGGCGCATGATCGTGCTCTACTCGGCGCCGTCGAGCCCATCGGTTCTCGACGTGTTCAAGGAGGCGGCGGCGACGGCCGAGAGCCTCGGCGACGAGGCCGCCAAGGCGACGTTGCAAACCTATCGCGGCATGGAGACGATGACGCGGGTGCCCGGGCAGTTCGATCGCGGCATCGCCATGGTCGAAGAGGCGCTGGCGAACGCGGAGCTCGCCGGCGAATCGCTGCCGGGGATGGCTCGTGGTCTCGCCTGGGCCTACCTGCTCGACGGGCGTTTCGAGCTCGCGCGGCGCACGATCGACCGCGCCATCGGCGAGCTGGCCGCGTCGCAGCACGGCCGCGGTCTCGGCGACGTGTACGTCGGTGCGCTCTACCTGCGCGATCGCATCGACTACTACCGCGGCCACCTGGATGCCGCCGAGCGCGGGGCGCGCGC
>CALJUJ010000105.1 GCA_937975525.1 uncultured bacterium | reverse complement strand
GCCGTTCGCCGGAGGTGCGTGAAACGCCATCGCCACGAATGGCAATTCGGCCGGGCGCGCCACCTTGGTACGGCGCTCTCCTCGTTGCGGCGGCTCGATCGCTCGCACGATCGGCGGCCGCGTGCGGCTCGGTATGGCGCCGAAGGAGTCGCGGATCTCGTCGAGCACGAGGGCGGCGTCGAAGTCACCCGTGACGACCACGATTGCATTCGCCGGGTCGTAGTACATCCGGTAGTAATCGAGAGCATCCTCGCGCGTGAGCTGGCGGAGATCGTTCATCCAACCGATCACCGGCCATTGGTAGGGGTGGGCCGTGTAGGCGGCCGATCGGATCTGCTCGAACAACGCGGCGATTGGCTGGTCGGCGGTGCGCAAGCGCCGCTCCTCCATGACGACCTTCAGCTCGGGCGTGAATTGCTCTTCGGCGAACGCGAGGTTCTGCATGCGGTCGGCTTCGAGCCGAAGGGCTACCGAAAGACGGTCACTCGCGAGCTTGGCGTAGTAGGCGGTGGCGTCCGCCGTCGTGAAGGCGTTCTCGTCGCCGCCGTTGCGCTTGATCGTGCGTGAGTAGTCGTCGGGACCGAGCGTTTCGGTGCCCTTGAACATCATGTGCTCGAGCACGTGCGAGAGGCCGGTCTTGCCGAGGACCTCGTTGCGCGAGCCGACGCGATACCAGACCTGGACGACGGCCACCGGCGCTTTGCGGTCCTCGAGCAGGAGCACCTTGAGACCGTTGTCGAGGATGTGTTCGCCGACGCGCTCGCCATACGAGGCCGCAGACGTGCCCGGCATGCAGGCGAGCAGCACGGCTCCCAGCAACGATGCGATGCCACTTCTCATGCTGCGGACACTGGCAGCGGCATGGGGGCGAATCAAGAATGCGCTTCGCTCTGGGCGTGGCGCGCGCGCCGCGGCCCCTTTCCCATCGTCAGTCGCGCAGAAAGTGGCAGGTGTAGCCGTTGGGATTCTTCTGCAAGTAGTCCTGATGGTAGTCCTCCGCCGGATAGAACGGTCCCGCCGCCACGATCTCGGTGACCACGGGGGCGTCCCACTTGCCCGAAGAGTCGACCTCCTCGCGGACACGCTCGGCGATGCGCCGTTGATCTTCGCTCTCGTAGAAGATCGCCGAGCGGTACTGTGTGCCGATGTCGTTTCCCTGACGGTTCGGCGTGGTCGGATCGTGGAGTCGAAAGAAGTACCGCAGAATCTCGTCGTATCCGATCCGCTCGGGGTCGAACTCGATGCGAACGGCTTCGGCGTGGCCACTCCGTCCACTGCTGACGATGCGGTAACTCGGATCGTCGACCGTGCCACCGGTGTAGCCGACGGACGTGTCGACGACCCCCGGGAGTTGTCTCACGAGCTCTTCCACGCCCCAGAAACAACCTCCGGCAAGAAGGGCCACGGCGGGCGAATCCTCCCGGGCGGGTGTCGCTGGCTGTGCCGCCGCGAACAGTGGCTGGTAGCGTTCGTATCCCTCCTCGGCGAGGCGGTCGGCAGGTACGAAGCGGAGAGCTGCCGAATTGATGCAGTAGCGCAATCCCGTGGGCTCGGGGCCGTCGCGGAATACGTGGCCGAGGTGGGAATCAGCTCCCGCCGAGCGCACTTCGGTGCGCGGATAGACGAGCTTGTAGTCGGTGCTCTCGACGACGTTCTCCGCCTCCAACGGTCGAGTGAAGCTTGGCCAGCCGGTTCCTGAATCGAACTTGTCGATGGAGCTGAACAGTGGCTCGCCCGACACCACGTCGACGTAGATCCCCGGCCGCTTGTTGTCCCAATACTCGTTGCGGAACGGAGGCTCGGTCGCGTCGTTCTGGGTCACGTCGAACTGCTGCGCGGTGAGTCGTTCGCGCAGCTCGGCGCGCGAGGGGCCATCGGCTTTGT
>CALJUJ010000104.1 GCA_937975525.1 uncultured bacterium | reverse complement strand
CTAGCATCTTTTTCGATGACGACGAGGGAGCGGCTGTCCCTGATCCGGGAAGAATTGGCACACGTCTTCCTCGAACGCACCGAAGTCATCGAAGGAGCCCTGGCCGCGATGCTCGCCGGGCACCACGTACTTCTGGTAGGGCCGCCCGGGACAGCCAAGTCGATGCTCGCCGACGAGCTTTGTCGGCGCATCGACGGCAGCGACTACTTCCAATGGCTCCTGACGAAGTTCACGACGCCCGAGGAGCTCTTCGGCGCGGTGTCGCTGCAAGCTCTCGAGCGCGACGAATACCGCCGGGTCGTGCGCGGCAAGCTTCCCGAGGCACACATCGCCTTCCTCGACGAGGTGTTCAAGGCGAGCTCTTCGATCCTCAATGCCCTGCTGACGCTGATGAACGAGCGTCGCTTCCACAACGGCACCGAAATCCTCGATGCGCCGTTGATCTGTATGGTCGGCGCCACCAACGAGCTTCCCGAGGACGACGAGTTGCAGGCGCTGTTCGATCGCTTCCTCGTTCGCTTCGTCGTCGACTACATCGACGACGACTTCCGCTTCCTGCGAATGCTGCAACCCTCCCCCGCCTCTCGAGTGACACACATCACCCTCGCCGAGTTGCACGAGCTCCGAGCTGCAGCCGCCGAGGTTGCGATCGGGGAGCGGGTGCTGCACAGCCTGGCGGATCTCCGACGCAACCTACGGACCAAAGAAATCATCGCATCCGACCGCCGCTACCGGCAGGCGACCGATCTCCTCCGCGCCCGCGCCCTTCTCGATGACCGCGACGTCGTCGAGGAAAGCGACCTCTTCTTCCTGGAACACGTCCTCTGGCACGAGCCGAGCCAGCGCGACGAGGTGCGAGCGTCCATCCACGAGCTGCTCCGCGGCTACGAAGACGACGCCAAGGCGCTGCTCTACCAGACGCAGGAGCTGCGCGACTACGCCTACCGACAATGGGACAACCGCGACATGCGGGACCGCGCCGTGGTCGAGGCGCACACCAAGATCCGTCACATCCGCGACAAGGTGCGCACCATCATCGACAAGGCGAAGACCCGTGGTCGGCCCACCGGTGCCGTCGAAGCCGTCGACCGCGAGATCGAGAGCATCCAACAACGGATGCTCGAGGCGCTCTGAATCCACCGTGGCAACCGTCCTCTACGACCACTGGATCGAGGTAGACTCGTTCGATCGGCGCACCTTCCTCGGGTTCGCGACGGAGTCACCCTCGATGCGCGGCCTGATCGACAGCGGCGGCAAGCTGCTGCCGCACTTCGACTCCTTCCTGCTCGATCTCTACGCGATGCTGTTCAAGCTCAACATCGTCTTCCACCGCCACGACGAGGTGCTTCCGAGCGCGTCATTCTACCGGATGTTGCTCGAGCAGCTGGCGGGAACACCGATCCTCGAAGCCTTGCGCCAACGCACCGCCCTCGACGAGAGGGCCGCCGGGCTCGCGGCCCTGCTTCTCGGAGAGCGGCTTCTGGAGCTACTGAAGTCCGAGCGAATCCTGTCGCGCGCCGAGATGCTCGACTTCTGGGGCTGTGCGCGCCAGGAACGCGAGATCGCCGCGCGCGACGAGGAGATCGCCACGGCCAACGAGCTGGCCGGCAAGGAAGCCGGCTCCCTACAACGCCGCCTGGGGGATACGGCGCGACGGATCCGCCGCGAGAACGAGGCCGCCCGCCGCCACCTGCAGCGTGCCCGATTCAGAATCGAGACGCCCGCCGCCGAGAGCGTCGCCCGCCATCGCGCCCGTGTCCTCGCCGAGGCGAGCGAAACGACCTCGGCCATGGACCAGGCGGCCGACAATGCCGCCGCCTGGAGCCTGCAACTCGGTGGTCGCCAGCGACGTTCGGCTGCCGGGCAGATCGAGCTCGGCAAGCGCTTGGCCGCCAACCCCAAGCTCAAGCGCCTTGCCAGCCTCGTCGGCCGCATGCGTACCGACGCGCGCGGCCTGCACCGCTCGGCTTTCGAGCGCAAGCCGAGCGAGGTGTACGAGACCGGGCCCGGGGCCGAGCTCGAGCGACTGTTGCCGCAAGAGCTGATGGCCCTGCGCCATCCCCTGTTGCGACGCGACTTCAGGCGCCGGCTGCTCGAACGCGGCCTGTCCGCCTACCAGCTCCGGCACACCGCTCGGGCGGCGCGAGGCCCGATGATCGTCTGCATCGACGGGAGCTCCTCCATGGAAGGCGAGAAGGAGATCTGGGCAAAGGCCGTCTCGCTCACCCTGCTCGACATCGCGCGGCGGCAGCGGCGCGCCTTCCGCTCGATCTGCTTCGCCGGACCGACCCAACCGCTGCACGTCGTCGACGTACCGCGAACCGGTTCGACCGGAGACGAGGCTTCGACACGCATGCTCGAGCTGGCCGAATACTTTCCCGGGGGCGGGACGGACTTCCACAAGCCTCTCGACGCCGCTCTGCAGGCGTTGCGCGAGAAGCCCTTCCGCAAGGGCGACATCGTCTTCATCACTGACGGCGAATGCCCGGTGGATCCGACGTGGCAGGAATCGTTCCTCGCCGAGAAGAGGCGGCTCGCGTTCTCGCTGCTCGCCGTCCTGATCAACGTCGGCAGCAGCTCTGCCCAATCGCTTCGCGCTCTGAGCGACCGCGTGACCTCGGTGGGCGAGCTGTCGCGCGCCGCAAGCACCGCCGTCTTTCGCGAGCTTTGAGATCGACGACCGCTTCAGACGACGACGACGCCAGGCTCCCCTCGGTTCGCGCGCGCTTCGATCGAACCGACGACCACGGGCCGTTCACCGTGCTCCTCGAGTTTCCGCAGCACTCCCTCGAGGCGCCCCGGCGCGACGACGAGCATGAAGCCGAGGCCCATGTTGAAGGTCGCGAACATCTCGTCGTCAGCGACCTTGCCGAGCCGCCTCAGCAACGAGAATATCCCCGGCACGCGCCAACTCCCCGCTTGCACGACCGCGCGACAGTGATCGGGAAGCACGCGCACCAGGTTGCCGGTGATGCCCCCGCCCGTGATGTGCGCCATGCCCTTGACCGTGCCGCGACGGAGCGCCCGAATCGCTTGCACGTAGATGCGGGTGGGCTTGAGCAGCTCGTTCCCCAATGTTCCCCGCAGCTCCCTGGGCCGCGCCTCCAGTCCCAGCTTGGCGCGCTCGAAGCACAGATGGCGAACCAACGAGTAGCCGTTGCTGTGTAGACCGCTCGAAGGAAGCCCGACGACGATGTCGCCCGGAGCGATCGTCGTGCCATCGACCACGCGGTCCTCCTCGACGACGCCGACCGCGAACCCGGCCAAATCGTATTCCCCCGGGGTGAAGCAGCCCGGGTGCTCCGCAGTCTCCCCACCGATCAAGGCACATCCGGCCATCTCGCAACCGCGGCCTATCCCGTCGAGCACGCGCGCGGCCACTTTCGGCTGCAGCTTGTCGGTGACGTAGTAGTCGAGAAAGGCGAGCGGTTCGGCGCCGAGCGTGAGAATGTCGTTCACGCACATGGCCACGAGATCGATCCCGATCGTGCCGTGTCGGCCTGCCATCAGGGCGACGCGCAGCTTGGTGCCGACGCCGTCGGTGGAGGTCACGAGCAGCGGGCGCCGATAGCCGCGCGGCAAGCGCATCAAAGCTCCGAAGCCGCCGATGCCACCGACGACCTCGCGGCGCCAGCTCCTCGCCGCCGCGCTGCGCGCCGCGTCGACGACGCGGTCGCCTGCTTCGATGTCGACCCCCGCCTGCTTGTAAGTCGTCGGCATGGCCGGGGATTGTCCACAACCCCGCCGAGAAGACAACGCTACCGACCGCTCGTGCCGCGACGAGTTGGCGAAAGAGGACTCCCGCACGGGCGCTGGACCACGGGCGTCGCATCCCCGTTCCGACTCGCCGACGCTAGGGCTCGCCAGCGCAGCATCCCGCGGAACGCAAGCGCTCCACCGGCCGGGGCGCGGTCGTGATGGCTTCGTCCATTCGACTGAAGCCAGAGAAACCGGCAACACGACCGCGCCGCGGGCCCCTCTTGCGCGCCAGCGCCCACTCTTACTATGCGTAGGCCATGGGCATGGCGTCAGCGCGGGATCGCAGACAGCTAACTGGCACGACACTCGCGTGGCCAGACCCGGCAGGGCGCAACGAGACGCCCCCGTCCCCGAGGAAAGAAAGGGAACCCGGCTGGCACAGCACCCTGTGGCGGCGGCACGGGTAAGGTCTCGATGGGCACCGTCATCGATTTCGAGAGTCGCAAGCGCGGCAACCGCAGGCCGCACCAAGACGGCGCGCGCTTCGTGACTTGCACCCACTGTCACGAGAAGCATCCTCTGATCCGCATGGTCGACGGTCGTGAACAGTGCCTGACGGCCTTCACCGACGGTCGCAACTGGTTCTGCCAGAACCGTGGCTGCCGCGCGGCGTGGCTCACGGAAAAGGACGGCTGACCGTGGAGATCAACGGGGTTGCCCATACGTTTCTCACGGTCAACGACTTCACGGCGAGCCGCGTATTCTACGGTAAGCTCCTCCCCTTTCTCGGTCTCCAGCCGCTCCTCGACGCCCCCCGCGTGTACTCCTGCGTCGGCGGCCGCACCGCCGTCGGCATCATGGACGCCGACGAGGCTCATCGCAGCGAGCCGTTCGTCCAGTTTCGTGTCGGGCTGCACCACCTCTGCTTCCGTGCTCGGGAGCGCGCCGACGTCGACCAACTCCACGCCTTTCTGGCGGAGATCGGCGCCCACGTCGTCCACCCCCCGGAAGAAGGACCATGGGCACCCGGCTACTATTCGGTTCTGTTCGAAGACCCGAACGGGATTCGTCTCGAGTTGAATCACGTCCCCGGGCGCGGCCTCCTCGCAGCGAAGACCGGACACCCCGCGACGGACTGATCGCGGTCGCCGATGCGCGTCCTCATCGTCGGCGGCGGGATCGCGGGACTGACGCTGGCGGCGGCTCTGCGTCGCAACGGGTGCGCTTTTCGCCTGATCGAACGGACGTCGACCTGGGCGCCCGTGGGGGCCGGAATCGTCCTCGGCGTCAATGCGATGGCCGTACTGAGACGGCTCGGCCTCGCACCGCAGGTGGCGGACGTCGGCCGCGAGGTGCGGCGAGCGTCGATCACCGATTCCCGAGGACGACGCCTGATCACCGCCAGCTTCGCGCCCCTGCGGCAGGAGTTCGGCCCAACCTTCGCCTTGCATCGGGCTGACCTCCATCGAGTGCGCGGCGCCGCAGCGGGCGACGACTCCGTGCAACTCGGGACAGCGCTGTGCGGTTTGCCCGAGGACGCCGGGGGAGGGGT
>CALJUJ010000103.1 GCA_937975525.1 uncultured bacterium | reverse complement strand
CCGGTCATCGCCCACGAGCTGGCGAGGTGAATCAAAAAGAGAAGGTCGACCATCGTCGGCGGCTCACCCAGCCGCCTCACCCGTCGAGTCCGCCCGCAGCGCCCGCCGGATCGTCTCGGCACGCAGGCCGAGATCGTATTCGAGCGTGCACACGACGAAGTCGTCGCCACACCCGGGGTACTGCGCTCGCAGCGCTTCGGCGCGCGCACGAATGTCGCCGCCGTAGACGTCGACGAGGGAACGATGCCGGGCAGCAGATGGAGGCGTGGTCATGCCGTGAGCCTATCCCCGCACCGGCGCGGAACAAGCCGGCGGCGCGGAGCCGCGGCGCGGAGCCGCGGCGTGCCTCCGACGACACGCCGCGACCCGCCGCCGCTCAGCTCTGATTGGCGCGCAGCTGGTCGCGGATCTCGGTGAGCAGCACGATGTCCGCCGGCGGCGCCGCCGGCTCGGCGGGCGCTTCTTCCGCCTCGCGCTTCATCGAGTTGATCCCCTTGATCACCATGAAGATCGCAAAGCCCTGGATCAGCAGCGAGATGATCGAGTTGATGAACAGCCCGTAGCCGATCGTCACCGCCGGCACGTCCTTCTGCGCAACGACCTGCGTGATCGGGTGGACTTCTCCCGCCGGCACCGCAGGCGCGAGCACGTAGGAGTACGAGGCGAAATCGATCCCGCCCAGAAGGTAGCCGAGCGGCGGCATCAGGATGTCGCCGACCAGCGACTTGACCACGGCCCCGAACGCGGCGCCGATGATGATGCCGACGGCCATGTCCATGGCATTGCCCTTGACGATGAACGTCTTGAACTCGTTGACGAGACCCATATTCTTGCTCCATTTCCCCTGCGAGAGCTGGCATCCAGCCTCGCGTGTCGTGTGATGGCCTGGGAGTATCCCGGGGCTCGAGCACGACGGTCAAGCGAAAACGACGGCGCGACTGCCGCGCACTCGGCAGCGGGCTTTCCTGAACGGCGCACTCGCGTCATTCTCGCCGCATGAATCAGACGACCGCCGTCATCCTCGGAGTCGGCGCCGATCCCGGGCTGGGATCGCGCCTGTGCCACCGTTTCGCCCGCGCGGGACTGCACGTGTTCGTCGCCGGCCGCACGGCCGCGAAGGTCGAGGCCGTCGCCGCCGCCATCGAGGCCGCCGGCGGCGCAGCGACGGCGCAGGTCACCGATGCGACCGACGAAGCCGCGGTGATCGGGCTCTACGACGCTGCCGAGGCGGTCGGCCCCGTCGAGGTCGCAATCTACAACGCCGGCAACAACATGCCCGGCGACGTGCGCACGATGGAGGCGTCGTACTTCGAGGCATGCTGGCGCATCGGCTGCTTCGGCGCGTTCCTGTTCGGCCGCGAGGCCGTGCGTCGGATGCAGCCACGAGGCTCCGGGACCCTCCTGTTCACCGGCGCCAGCGCGTCCCTGCGGGGCAAACCTTTCTTCTCCGCGTTCACCGCCGCCAAGGCGGGCATGCGCGCGTTTGCGCAGTCGCTCGCCCGCGAGTTCGGCCCGCAGGGCATCCATGTCGGTCACGTCGTGGTGGATGGAGCGATCGACGGCGACCGCATCCGCAAGGGCTTGCCTGGCCTCGTCGAAGAGTGGGGCGAGGACCGCCTCGTCGACCTCGAAGGAATCGTCGACCTCTACGAGATGCTACATCGGCAACCGCGGCGGGCGTGGACGCACGAGCTCGACGTGCGTTCGTCCGTCGAGCCGTTCTGAGCCTCCCCGGTCACCGATACACCTTGAACTCGGGCCAGCGCGGCGCCACCGGTTGCAGCGGCTGCCGGGCGATCCAGATCGGCTCGTCGTCGCGCCAGCTCACACACCAACGGCAGCGATGCGCCGTGAACAGTCGCACGTCGGCGAACAGCTCGCGGAGCGGCTGGTGCGGGCGCATCACGCCGTCGGCACCACGCTCGCCGAAACCCACCAGCACCGCCACCTCGACCGGATCCGGCGGCGGTCCCCAGAGGAAGTAGTTGTTGTGGGGTGAGTAGACCGGCGGAAAGCCTTCGCCCGCGTGGAACTCGAGTGGCGCTCCGTTGCCGTAGCTCGACGTGACGACCACGACCCGCGATCGCTCGTCCGGCGCCAGGCTCGCGAGCGCGGCCTCGACGTCGGCGAGCAGCGCTTCCCAGCCGTAGCGATCGGCGAGCCACTGCGGCAGCTGCGTCGCCTTGTGCGCTCCCTTTTCGAGTTGCGGCACGACGCCGAGCGCACTGGCGAGCCGCGCCGTCGGCTCCGGCGGCAACAATGGCAGGGACAGCGGCGCCAACAGCGCACCGAAGGCCACCATCCCCGCGACCAGACCACGTCGCCACCAACGCCGAGCTTCGCCGACGAGCAACTCGCCGAGAACCACGCCTCCACCTGCGAACAGCAGCGTGTACATCGCCGCAATTCGGTCCGGCCGACTCTTCTGACCGACGAGCACGGCGCCGAGCAGCACGACCGGAATCCACCCGAGGTGGCGGTAGCGGCGGGCCTGCGCGGAGAACAACAGAAACCCGATACCCGCACCCCAGAGCGGCAGCGTGGCCGGATTCATCCCGAGCACCTGGTTCGCCATCACCGCCAGCGGCGAGGTCACGATGTTTTTGTGGAGGTCCTGGTCACGATAGAACTCGAGCGACGGCCAATCGTTGACGACCTGCCAGTAGACGTTCGGGCTGACGATCACGCACGCGACGACGGCGGCCATCCACGGCCACGGCGTCTTCAGGTGACGACGCCCGGCGACCACGAGCCCCAGGCCCAGACTCGCTCCGAGCAGAACGATCGTGTGCTTGTTCAGGAGTCCGAGCCCGAGCAACACGCCGACGGCCAGCCAGAGCACCGGCCGGTCGCTGCGCTCGATCTCGACGAGCAGCGAGAAAACGCACACCCACAGCAGCAGCTCGAGCGCGTTCATCGAGTAGAAGCCGAAGATGATCTGGTACATCGGCGCGCACACGACGGCGAGCGCCGCGAGCCACTGTCCGGTCGCGTTGGCGCCGAGGCGGCGCGCCAAACGCGCCGTCAGCCACACCGTCGCGGCGGCGGCCGTGGCGGGCACCAGACGCATGGCCGCCACCGAGTCGCCGAACATATCGAGGACGAGCCGCAGCACGAAGATCGACAGCGGCGGATGATCGACGTAGCCCAGCGCGAGCCGGCGCGCGCAGGCTACGTAGTAGGCCTCGTCGATGAAAACGCCCGACGAGCCGATCACACCGGGAAGCCACTCGACGAGGAAGACACATGCCACCAGGAGCGCAAAGGGCGCGCCCGGCATGCGGTCGACTGCAGGTGCCTGGTCGGTCACGCTCGCTCCCTACTCCCTTGCCGATCGCAACG
>CALJUJ010000102.1 GCA_937975525.1 uncultured bacterium | reverse complement strand
CACAAGAGCGCGAGCGGCACGACGGGAGCCAACAGCAGCCCGGCGACGTCGTCGTCGTCGTGCCAGTATGCCCTGGCGGCGCGCCAGCATGACCACGCGAGCATGGGGAAGAGGACTGGACCGACGAGGCCGAGTTGGGCGCCGAGAAGCTCCGGCACGTAGCGCAGACGGAGGCCGTCGGCGAGGCCGGACGAAACGTGCCCGGCGTTGTGGGCGAGGTTCACCCAGCCGTGCTCGAGATTCCACCAGGCCACCGGCAGTAGGCACAGGCCGTAGACGACGGTGCCTGCCCAGAACGGTGGGCGGAAGAGTGCGGGGCGCAGGCGCGGGTTGATGAGCAGGAAGAGAAGCACCGCTGGAAAGACGATGCCCGCGGTGTACTTGCTCAGCGTCGCCAGGCCGAGAGACAGGCCCCAACCGAGCCAGGCGACGGGCTTGCCGCGGAAGAGCGCTTCGTACGCGCACCACGTCGCCAGGGTCCAGAAGAGAAGGACCGGCGCGTCGGTCGTCATGCCGAGACCGAGGGTGTGAAACAGCAGGCCGGAGCTCAGCAAGACCACACTGGCGAAGGCGAGGCCGGCGCCGGCGAGGCGCCAGGCGAACGCGAACAGGGCGACGCTGAGGAGCGAGCCGAGGACGACCGCCGGGAAGCGGACGCCGAGCTCGGTGTCGCCGAAGAGGGCGGTGCCCGCAGCGATCAGCAGCGCGACGACCGGGCCCTTGCTGTAGTAGGCCCAATCCAGGCGCCGCGACCATTCCCAATAGTGTGCCTCGTCGCCGGACAGCAGGAGCGGCGACCAGGCGATCGCGAGGAGCTTGAGAAGCGTGAACGCCGCGAGCAAAGCGACGAACAGCGGGAGCGCGCGGTGCGCGGGTAGACGGAGAAGCGCATCGCCGAGTCGAAGAGCGCTGGCGCGAAGCCAATGAATCGCCCAAGATCCCACGCGATCAGTGTAGCGGTATCGCGTGAAGATTGCGTGTAGCCCGCATGAAAATCCCGGTGCGCACGCCGCAGTTGACCGTCGGGGCGCAGGTGCTAAACCGACCAACGTCTCACGACGACTCGCCGATGCCTGCTCTTGCCCTGCCGCCGCTTCATACTCGCATGCTGTCGATTCGACTGGCGTGGGGCGAAGGCGGTGCTCTGGCTGCGGAGGGGCGCATCGTCGATATCCGCAAGCGCGGACTCGTTCCCCTTCTCGGCAAGCTGCAGGGGCCGGGCATCGTCCACGACATGGCGGTCGCGGTGCGCCTGCGGGGCGACGATCTCGAGATCGAGTCGATCGAGCCGAGGATGGCCGCCTATCCATTCGCGCCCCGGCAGCAGACGGGCGGAGAGGCTTGCCCCGACATCCTCGGACGCGTCCAGGGGTTGCGCGGGGCGGTGCTCGGCGACGCGTACGACGCACGGCTCGTCGGTGAGATCGGGGGGCCACGCGGCTGCTTCCACGTGTCGACCCTCCTGCGCCTGCTCGGTCCGGCCGTACGCGAGGCCGTGGCGCGCGACCGCGACCGCCGTAGCCACGCTGCGACACCCGTGGCGGGAACACCGGTGTTCGCACGCAGTGTGATCATCGACGGCGTACGCGGCGAAGGCCTGCGCCTCGCGCTGCGGGGAATCTTGTTCGACCTCGACTATGTTCCCGGGGCCGACGCCCTGCCGATCGAGGAAGAGATGGCCGAATCGTTCGAGGCGAACGCCGACGTAGAGATCGAGGTTCCGGAAATGACCATCGCTGCGGCCAGCGGGCGGGTGCGCCGTGGCGGCCACGCGATCGATCGACCGGGGGAGTGGACACCGGTGCCACGCATCGAAGAGCTCGCCGGCCTCACGATGTACAAGGGCTACACGGCCGAAGTGCAGAAGAGGTTCGCCGACAGTGATCAGCCCCTGGCGCTGCAGCATCTGCTGTTCATGATGGCGCCGGCGCTGATCCAATGCATGCCCAGCCTGATGGACGAGGTCGCGTGGCAGCCGCGTCGCGCCGAGAGCTCGCGTGGAGCGGTCGACTCGTGTCACATGTGGCGCGCCGACGGTCCACTGATGCGGGCCTGAGACGACCCCGCGCGCACCAGAAGGAGACGGAGAAACGATGGCGATCGACAAGCAGACTTTTCGCCGCACGCTCGGCCGGTTCGCGGCCGGGGTCACGGTGGTGACGACGCGAACCAAGGACGGCACCCCCTGTGGGCTGACGGCGACGGCCTTCTCTTCCGTCTCCCTGGATCCGCCGCTCGTCCTCGTATGCGTCGACAAGGGGGCCGAGAGCTACCCGCACATGATGGAGGCCGAGGCCTTTTGTGTCAGCTTCCTTCGCGAGGAACAGGCGGCGGTTTCCAACCAGTTCGCCCGATCGGGGATCGACAAGTTCGCCGGCGTGGCGACGAACACGAGCGGCCGGGAGATTCCCTGGATCGATGGGTGTCTCGCCCACCTCGACTGTCGGACCGAGCAACGAGTCGACGCCGGCGATCACA
>CALJUJ010000101.1 GCA_937975525.1 uncultured bacterium | reverse complement strand
GTGGACCGCCGACTACGCGGGCTGGCTGCTGTTCCTGCTCGGCCGGGCCGCCTACGTGTCGGGCGACCAGATCCTGCTCGCGAACGACCACTTCGCCGTGATCGAGGGCTGCAGCGGCATGCGCTCGGTGCAGACGCTGACGATGGTGGCGCTGCTGCTCGTCGAGCTGTTCGGCCGCCGCGGGTGGCATGCGGTCGCGATCCTCGGGCTCGCGCCGCTCGTCGCCTTCGCGCTCAACGGGCTGCGCGTGCTCGCGCTGATCCTCAACCCGCACTCCGAGGTCGTGGCGATCCACAACCTGCAGGGCGTGGCGATCCTGCTCGGCGGCCTCGTGATCCTGTACGTCGTGGACGGGCTGCTCGAGCGGCTGCGGCCGTCGGGCGACGGCGATCCGGTTCCCGCGCGCGCGGGCGCGCCGCCGGTCCAGCCGCCGCGCATCGCCGTCGTCGCGGGCTCGCTCGCGCTGCTGTGCGCGATGTCGCTCGCGATCGCGCAGTGGGAGGTGGCGCCTCCGGCCGCCGAGATCACGCCCGCCGACGTCGCGAACGCCTTCGGCGACTGGCAGGCGGTCGAGGCCGACCCGAGCGGCCCCGACCGATCGTTCCTGCGCACCATCGGCTACCGCGCGCTGGTCGATCGGCGCTACCGCGAGCCCGAGAGCGCCGCGCCCGTGCGCCTGTTCGTCGCCGTCGGCGACGTCGGGCAGCGCTACCGCAGCCCCATCTCGCCGAAGACGGTGCCGCCCGGGAGCGGCTGGATCTCCGAGGGCGAGGGCGCGCTCGAGCGCCCGGGTGCGTACGGCGCACACTGGCAGCTGATGCGCTCGGGCACCCGGCGCGTGCTGATCCGGCACTGGTACGAGGGGACGGAGGGCCTCGGCGACGAGGTGCTGCGAGGCCTGCTCGCCCTCGACGCGAGCCCCTGGCACCGCCCGCGCGACGCCGCCGCCATCCGGCTCTCGACCGAGGTCGTGGGGGCCACCTCGTCGGCCCTGGAGGACGCGCGCGGACGCCTCGACCGGTTCGAGCAGGCCCTCGGCGGGGAGCTCGAGAGCCTGCGAACGAAGGCCGCACGGAACCCCTCTTCAGGATTGCCCAATGTAGGTAAAGTTTTTCCCAATGCGGGCTTCGACCCCCTCCGGGAAACTTTTCGAAATCAGCTACTTACAGCATGTTCGAGGCCCGGCATACTGATTGCACAACTACGCGCTGCCGGGCGCACTGCGCCGGGCGAGGTTTCTCTGGGACCTCGGTACGGTTCTGGCAGCAACGCTGGATGAGCAAGCTCAGGTTCTTCGGGTTCTTTTTTTGGTTGGGAGTTGATCGCATTCAGGTTCTGGTTCCAGGATCAGTTTCGGTCCCGGCCTGATGCACAGTGGAACGAATGAGGAGAAGGGTATGAAAGCCGGCTGGATGACGATGCCGCTTGCATTCGTCGCGACGTTCGCCTTCCTGTTCGTCGTCGGCACTTCCGGAGCGGGTCCGGATGCAGACACGGATGGCGATGGCGTCCAGGACAACATCGATAACTGCACTCTGCTCGCGAACGCTTCGCAGACCGACACCGACAACGACGGGTACGGCAACCGCTGCGACGCCGACTTCAACAACGATGGCGCGATCGGCATTCCCGACTTCGGTCAGCTGGTTGCTTCCTTCGGTTCGGCCGAGGGCGCACCGGCGTACAACGCGAACGTCGATTGCGACGACAACGGCGTGATCGGTATCTCGGACTTCGGCTGCCTCGTCGCCGTGTTCGGCGGCGGGCCCGGTCCGGAAGGTCGCGGCTGCGGCAACATCCTGGGCAACCTGTGCCCGGATCCGGCGCTTCCCTTCTAGTCCGCTCGAGGGACGGAAGAGAGCTCCGGCTCGACAGATCTTTTGCTCTTGAAACTTTTTCTGGGAAGGAACTGAGGAGTTGAGAATGACCAAGATGAAGCGGACTGTGGCTCTGGTCGCCGCGGTTGCGGGGCTCGGGCTCGTTGCCGGCGGCGCCCAGGCCATCGCTTCGGTCGACGTGATCTGGAAGGGCACGACGTCTTCGACGGCCGTGTCACCCGCAGCCACGTCGGTCATCACCGCGTCGTTCATCCTTCGGGGTGACGCTACGGGTGTGTTCGGGATCGGCTTCACGATCCAGTACGACACCGTCGAGCTCGACGCGATCGGTATCAAGGAGAACGCGGGCAGCGCCGCGAAGGTCGGCAAGGGCAACCAGTTTGCTCCGCTCGTGGCCGGCGGCACGATCGACGACCTGACCGGCACCGTGCTCGGCTTCGACTCGGCCGCCGGCATCGGCGCGCCTGGGTGCGTGAACTGCACGATCACGCTGGGATCGGTTCAGTTCCACGTGGCGAACGCCGCCAACGGCCCGACCGATCGCGACGTGATCGTCGGGTTCTTCAATGCTGGCGTGGACGGCGCGATCAACGCAGCCGGCGGCGCCGTTCCGGTCCAGTTCGGCGACGCCGCCGTGACGGGCCCGACGGTTCCGGAGCCGACGACGGCCCTCCTCGTGGTGGGTGGTCTGCTCGGCCTCGGCTACGCCGGTCGCCGCAGCTCGCGCTAGGCGAGTGAGCGAGACAGCTCCTTCGAGGCGCTAGCCTCGGAAGAGCCCGAACGAACGAGACGCCCCGG
>CALJUJ010000100.1 GCA_937975525.1 uncultured bacterium | reverse complement strand
CACCTCCGCGACGCGGGAGTGATCGGCGAGCACGGCGAGGCGACGATCGAAGCTGCGGCGCTCGTCGTGGATCTCGGGCCAGGCGGCGGGCGGCATGGCGGCGAGCTGGTCGCGATGGGAACGCCCGCCGAGCTGCGCGGACATGCGACCTCGGCGACCGGGCGCTACCTGGCCTCGGCGCGGCGGCGCCTCGGCGCCGAGCGCGACCTCGCGGGTGCGTCGTGGCTGGGGGTTCGTGGCGCGCGCGCCCACAATCTGCGGGGCGTCGACGTCGACATCCCGCTCGGAGCGTGGACATGCGTGACCGGCGTGTCCGGCTCGGGCAAGTCGACGCTGGTGCACGACGTGCTGTTCGCCGGAGTGAAGCGGGCTTTGGGCGGAACCCAGCGCTCCCCGGGAGCCCACGACGAGATCGTCGGCATCGACGCCGTGCGGCGCGTCGTCGAGGTAGATCAGGCACCGATCGGGCGCACGCCGCGGTCGATTCCAGCCTCGTACGTCGGCTTCTTCGACGACATCCGCAAGCTGTTCGCGATGACCCCGGAGGCGCGCCTGCGCGGTTACAAGCCCAGCCGGTTCTCCTTCAACGTCAAAGGCGGACGCTGCGAGGCCTGTGCCGGGCAGGGGAAGATCAAGATGGAGATGAGCTTTCTGCCCGACGTCTACGTCGCCTGCGAGAGCTGCGACGGCATGCGCTACGGCGACGAGACGCTGTCGATTCGTTACGGCGGCAAGAACATCGGCGAGGTGCTGGCGATGACGGTTGCCGAGGCTGCCGAATTCTTCCATCCGGTGCAGGCGATCGCCGAGCCCATCCGCCTGCTACACGACATCGGCCTCGACTATCTCACGCTCGGTCAGGGCAGCCACACGCTTTCCGGCGGCGAGGCGCAGCGCATCAAGCTCGCCCATGAGCTCGGCAAGCGCTCTCGACTGCCGACGTTGTACGTTCTCGACGAACCGACGACGGGCTTGCACTTCGCCGACATCGACAAGCTCATCGAAGTGCTGCATCGCCTCGTCGATCGCGGCGATACGGTGCTCACGATCGAGCACAACCTCGACATCATCAAGGAAGCGGACTGGGTCGTCGACCTCGGCCCCGAGGGAGGCAAGGCGGGCGGCTCGGTCGTCGTCGCCGGGCCGGTGGGCGCGATCCTCGCGGCCGCCGACCGGTCGCATACCGGGCGCTACCTCGAACGCCACCTCGCCCACGGCTGAAGCGAGCCGGCTCGCGCCGGCCCAACGCTCACGCTGCGCCGAAGACCGACTTCGTCTCCAGGAACTCCTCGAAGCCGATCTCGCCCCACTCGCGACCGTTGCCCGATTGCTTGTAGCCGCCGAACGGCGCGCCAAAGTCGGCCAGTGCTCCGTTGAGATGGACGTTGCCGGCGCGGATCTGTGCCGCAACCCGGCGCGCGTGCTCGGGCTCTCCCTGCACGTAGCTCGACAGTCCGTAGGGGGTGTCGTTGGCGATCTGCACCGCCTCCTCCTCGCTGGCATACGGAAGGATCGACAACACCGGCCCGAAGATCTCCTCGCGGGCGACGGTCATGTCGTTGCGGACGTTGGCGAAGATCGTCGGCCGCACGTAGTAGCCGCGCTCCAGGCCCTCGGGCCGCCCTGTGCCGCCGGCGACCAACGTGGCGCCCTCGTCGATGCCCTTCTGGATGAGTGCCTGGATCTTGTTCCACTGCGTCTCGCTGACGACCGGCCCGATGGTGGTTCCGTCGGTGAACGGATCACCGGCCACCGTCCGCTCGGCCGCGGCCTGGGCGATGGCCGCCGCTTCGTCGTGCCGTGCCGCAGGCACCAGCATGCGCGTCGGGGCGTTGCACGACTGGCCGCTGTTCATCATGCAGGCGCTGACGCCGCCGGTGACCGCCTTCTCGAAGTTGGCGTCTTCGAGGATGATGTTCGGAGACTTGCCGCCGAGCTCCTGGGTGACGCGCTTGACCGTGTCGGCGGCGGCCTTGGCGACGAGAATCCCGGCGCGAGTCGACCCGGTGAACGAGACCATGTCGACGTCGGGATGCGTGGCGATCGGCTGCCCGACGTCGGGTCCGTCGCCATTGACGAGATTGAAGACCCCGGCCGGCACGCCGGCGTCGGCGAAGATTTCGGCGAGAATCGCCGCGTTGAGCGGGGCGATCTCGGTCGGCTTCAGGACCATCGTGCAGCCGGCGGCGAGTGCGGGGGCGACCTTGCACATGATCTGGTTCACCGGCCAGTTCCAAGGAGTGATGAAGCCGCAAACGCCGATCGGTTCGCGCCGGATCAGGGTCGTGCCCCGCTGGCGCTCGAACTCGTAGCCTTCGAGTACCTTGATCGCTTCGTTGGTGTGCGCGAGCCCGGCCGCAGCCTGGGCGACGCGCGACAGCCAGATCGGGGCGCCGTTCTCGCGCGAGATCGTCTCGACGAGCTCGTCGTAGCGCTTCTGGTAGGAGGCGACGATGGCGCGCAGCAGCTCGACGCGTTCCTCGCGCGAGGTGCGCGCGAACGACGGGAAGGCCCGGCGCGCGGCCGCGACCGCGGCGTCGACGTCGGCGGCAGCGCCGAGGGAGATGCGGCCGCAGACTTCCTCGGTGGCCGGGTTGATGACGTCGAACGGCCGGGGGCTCACCGGATCCACCCATTTTCCGTCGATGTAGAACTGCAAACGCTCGATCATGTTCACTCTCCTACGAACTGGGATGCTTCCATTTCGTATAGAGAGCGACCGCGTGCGCGGCAACCGGGGCGTCGATCTAGCGGCGCCGGCGAACGAGGAGAGCCGCCGCGGCGGGCAGCAGAATCCACGCCAGTCGCGGCGACCGCCGCGACGGCCCGCGGATGGCGCAGCTATCGTCGTCGAGCAGGAGGATCTCCGGGGTCGGGGTTGGCGTCTCCGCCGCCGTCGGGGTGGCCGTGCCCCCGCCGGGCGTCGGGCTGCCTGCCGTCGGCGTCGCCGTGGAGCCGTTCGGGGTGCGTGTGGCCGTCGCCGGGGTCATGCTCGGGGCGGACGGCGTCGCCGAAGGGGTCGCCGCGGCGGCCGTCGGTGTGGCGGTGCCGCCGTCCACCGTTGCCGTGCGCGTGCTCGTCGCTTCCGGCGACGGTGTCGCCGTTGCAGGCAGGGGCGTGGACGAGGCGGTGGCGGTGGCGAGCGTCGTGGCGGTGACGGTCGGCGTCGCGGTGATCGTCGCGGTCGCCGTCGCTGTCGGCTCGCGGCAGGTCACTCCCGGCACGCCGGGGTCGGTGCACACCGCGTCGCAGACCGGGACGCAGCCGGTGGGACAGATGCCGTTTTCCGGTGCGGCACAGGTATCGTCGGCGCAGTCGCAACACACGTTCTCGATCGTCGTCGGATCGAACGGATTGTCGGCCCGGAAGACATCGTGTGCGAAGTTGGTATCCACGCCGGGCGGTGTCAGGTTGCCTGCCGCCGACACGAAGCCGATGCGGGCGCCGTCGCCACTCACGCTGGGAGGGGTGTCCGGTGTGCCCGCATCCGCCTGGATTCCGGCGTCGTTGACGTCGACCAGGCGAATGGCGCCGTCGGCGCGATCGCGAACGTAGACGCTGGAGAACTGGTTGACGTCGCCGACGAGCAGGTTGGTGGCGAACGACCCGAAGGCGACGAAGCGGCCGTCCCAGCTGATGCTCGGGGGAAACGAGCCGTCGTTGGCGGTGCTGCCGTCGGACAACGTCCCGGCGAACGGGCTACGGGCGCTGATCACCTCGGTTACGTCGGCGCCGCGCACGCGGACGAATACGTCGACGGCCTCGTTGCGATCGTCGGCGACGAGGTTGTCGGCCTCCGACTTGAAGGCGACGAAGCATCCCGAGCCGCTGATGGCGGGAACGATGCTGTCGGCGTTCGCCTCGCCGCCCGCTTGGGGCAGGCTGACGCGCTCGAGGGCGCCGTTTGCGAAGGTGCCGTCACTGCGATTGCGGGAGCAGACGAAGATGTCGATGACCCCGTTGGTGTCGCCGTCGACGAGGTTGGACGCGGCGCTTGCGAACGCGATGAAGTCGCCGTCGGCGCTGAGCGCGGGGGCGAGGCTGAAGGCGTTGGGCTGGACCGCGTCGCAGACACGTTCGGGCGTGCCCGATACGCGGTCGTGCACGCAGATGTCGGCCGCTCCGTTCGAATCGTCGGCGATCAAATTGCTGGCGAGCGACTGGAAGGCGACGAAGCGGCCGTCGGCGCTGATGCTGGGAAACAGGCTCGGCCCGTTGCCGAGGTCGCCGAGCGAACTGACGCTGATGATCTCGGTCGTCGCCGTGACGGCGCCGGTGCCGCGGTCGCGGACGCGCACGAACACGTCGGTCTGGCCGTTGTCGTCGC
>CALJUJ010000099.1 GCA_937975525.1 uncultured bacterium | reverse complement strand
CCTTCCGCGGTCTCAAGGTGCGCGCGCCCCGGCAGGCGCCGGCAGCGCCATCAGCGCCCGACCCAGAGCCGCCGGCAGCACCGCTGGAGCGCGAGGAAGATCTGTTTCTCGCTGCCGTTTCCGGGGTGCGACCCCTCGCCGCAGACAACCGCCAGCGCGTCGCCCAACCCACGCCTGCAGCGGAGCCACGCGCGATCACCGATGCCGACGCCGAAGCGCTGGCCGAGCTTTGCGACTTGGTCGGTGGCGCGGCGCCCTTCGACATCAGCAATGGCGACGAGTACGTCGAAGGCGGCATCGTCGGCGTCGACCCACGGCTGTTGCAGCGGCTGCGACGCGGGGAGTTCGCCTACCAAGGGCATCTCGACCTGCATGGCTGCACCCGAGAAGAGGCGAGGGTCGAGGTCGAAGCGTTCGTGCGCGAGGCGGTACGCCTGGGGAAGCGCTGCGTCTTGATCATCCACGGACGCGGACTGAACTCGAAGGACCAGATCCCGGTCTTGAAGGCTCATCTGACCGGCTGGCTGGCACGCGGCGCACTCGGCCGCAACGTGCTGGCCTTCACCAGCGCTCGACCGTGCGATGGGGGCGCCGGTGCCTTGTACGTGCTGCTGCGGCGACGGCGCGACAAGGCGGCGTTCGTCGTCAGCCAGACCCCGAAGTGCTGACGCGGACCGCGACCTCGGCGGTCCACCCGTGGCCGTCCGGCGCCGCTTGCAACCCGGCGGACGAAACCCGAAACTGCCTCGTTCCAAGTGCCATGCTCACCGGCCCAAACCTCTACGGAGACTACGAATGGACTTCCGCCTCAACCAGGACGACGTCATCTTGCAGCAATCGGTGCGCGAGTTCGTCGAGGAGCAAGCCAATGCTTGCTGGCAGCAGATCGAGCGCGACGACAAGCTGCCCGACGCCTTGGTCGACGGTGCCCGCGATCTCGGGCTGTTCGGTCTCAGCGTGCCGACCGAGTACGGAGGCCTCGGCTTGTCGGTGCTGCAGAAGGCGCTCGTTCACGAGATGCTCGGCCGCGGTCCCTGGGGGCTGGCGAGCTACATCTCGGTGCACACCGGCATCGGTTGCGTCGGAATCATCAAGTTCGGCTCGGAGGAGCAGAAGCGTGCCTATCTGCCGAAGATGGCCACGGGCGAGTGGCTCGGGTCGTTCGCGCTGACGGAACCGGGGGCGGGCTCGGACGCCGGCGCGCTCGAGACGCGGGCCCGCCGCGAAGGCGACGCCTACGTCCTCCATGGCCGCAAGATGTTCATCACCAACGCGCCCGCGGCGCATCAGTACTTCCTGTTCGCACGCACCGACCCTGGCATCACCGCCTTCATCGTCGACCGCGAGTCACCCGGCCTGTCGATCGGGCAGGTCTACGACACCACCGGCCACCGCGGCTCGCAGATCTCGGAGATCGTTCTCGAGGACAGCCGAATCCCGGCGAGCGCGCTCGTCGGCGAGGAAGGTAAGGGCTTCGACTACGCGAAGCGCACCTTGGCGGAGGGCCGCACGACCTTGGCGGCACGGTGCGTCGGCGCCGCGCAAAAGGCGCTCGAGCTAGCCCTTGAGTACACCGGCGAGCGCAAGACCTTTGGCCGGCCCCTCGCCGATCACCAGTCCATGAGCTTTCGCCTGGCGCAGATGAGCGCCAAGGTCGATGCGGCGCGGCTGCTCGTCTACCGCAGCGCCTGGCTCCTCGACCAGGGGCTGCCGGCGATTCGCGAATCGTCGACGGCGAAGCTCGTCGCCGCCGAGAACGCCTGGTTCGTCGCGGATGAAGCGATGCAGATGTTCGGCGGCAACAGCTACATCCGCAACGAGTACATGGTCGATCGCATCTGGCGCGACGTCCGCGTCGCCCGCATCTACGACGGCTCGAGCGAGGTGCAGCAGATCGTCATCGCCCAGCGCCTGCGCAAGGGAGACGTCGAAACCCGTCTCGGCCAGGTCTAGCGGGCGCACGGCTCACGGAGATTCTCCGGGGCCGCTCTCCGTTGGGTCGCTGTCGGACGTCGCCGTACGCGTGCGACTCGTGTGGGTCGACGCTCCGCTTGCAATCACCTCGGGAAGGTCTCAGTCGGCGTCGAGCTTTCCGCGGGAGCGCAGTAGATCGACGATCGGATCGTACAAGCGCGCGTTGCTGGCGATGATTCCTGGGAGCAGGGGGTCGGGCCGATTGAACTCGATCGGCCGGCCAAAGCGGTCGGTGACGCGACCGCCGGCGAAGGTCACCAACGCCGTTCCCGCGCAGATGTCCCATTCGTTCTTGGGCACGAGACTGAACGTCGCGTCGGCGCGGCCAGCGGCGACGAGGGCGAACTTGAAGGCGACGCTGCCGGTGAGCTCGACGGTGAAGTCGTTCTCGAATTCCACCCACTCGCCGCGCTTCACCTCCGAGCGGCTCGCCAGCACCCGGGCGGCGGCGAGATCGGCGAGGTCCGTCACGTCGGCACGCACGTCGTTGATGTGAACGCCGCGGTCGGCGGTGCCGGTGCAGAGCTCGTCGGTCACCGGGTTGTACGAGACGCCGAGCAGCGGACGGCCGCGCTCGACCAAACCGATGCAAACGCAGAACTCGGGAATGTGCAGAATGAACTCCTTCGTGCCGTCGAGCGGGTCGACGATCCAGGTTCGCTCACGCTGCAGTCGCTCCTCCGAATCCTTCGTCTCCTCGGACAGCCAGCCGTCGGCGGGAAAGGCGTCGTGGATCGCGTCATGGATGATGCGGTTCGCCTCGGTGTCGGCCTCCGTGAGCGGGTTGTCCCGGCCCTTGTCGGTGACCGTGAACTCGCCCGCGTACCACTTGCGAATCGCACCGCCGGCGGATCGAGCCGCTTCCACCGCGACGGCGAGCTCCTCGTCCAGCTTGGCGCCCATCAGACTTCGACCTCCACGTTGAGCCCGCCTTCGCGAAAGAACCGCTTCGTCGTGCGCTTCAGTCGCTCGATGAGCTCGCCACGGCGATCGTACAGGCGGCGATGCCCCCGAGGTCCATGCTTGGCCATCGCGTACGCCGTCAGAATCGGCAGGCCGATCGTCGCATCGAGATAGCAGACCGTCGAGTCGGCGAGCTGGTCCGGGTCGACCTTCCCCCAGCTCACGGCCTCGCCCGGCGTCGCGCCCGAGAGGCCGCCGGTGTCGGGGCGCGCATCGGTGATCTGCAGGAAGTAGTCGTGGCCCTTCTCCTCGATCTGTAGAACCTCCTGGATCTGGGGCTCGGTCTGGAGAACGAAGTTCTTCGGCGATCCGCCGCCGATGAGGACGACCGCGCTCTTTCCCCCCGACAGCTTGGCATCGAGCACGATCCCGGCGGTCTCGTTGACGTCGGCGGACACGTCGAAGGCGAGCTTGTTGCCGTCGAGTGCCAGTGCGGCGACGTTGAGCCCGATCGAGCTGTCCCCCGGTGACGAGGTGTACACGGGAACTCCGAACTCACGCGCCGCAGCGAGCACCGACCGACGTTCCGTGCCGAGCGCCTCTTCGCGGGCGGCGGCATAGGCGCCGAACAACCAATGGAACTCCGAGGTGCTCATCGTACGCTGGAACTCGGGTGCGCGCAGGACTTCCTGGCAGAAGGCGTCGGTTTTCAGCAGTACGTCGTAGTCGAACAGGATGTCGTAGATCCGGATGACCTCGCTCTTGCGTAGCTCGATGTCGTCGGCGAACGGCGACCCGCGGTGCATGTCGAAGCCGAGCGCCCAGTGCAGGTCGTGGTAGAGGTTGGCGCCGGTGCTGACGATCCAGTCGACGAAGCCGTTCTCGATGAGCGGGATGACCGAGGCGATGCCGACGCCCGCCGGCGTCAGCGCGCCGGTGAGGCTCAATCCGACGGTCACGTCGTCGGCGAGCATCTTGTGCGTGAAAAGGTGGCAGCACTCGCGCAGCCGCGCCGCGTTGTAGGCGAGGAACGTCTGATCCACCAGATCCGTGAGGCTGATGCTGCCGTCGATCGCTCTCGGATCGATGCGCGGGTGCTTGGTCAAGGGCGCCGTTCCAGCCACGTCCACCTCCGTCCAGGGTGTCGGCGCCCGGCGGCGCCGCGAACGTCGACGGTTAGCACCGGCGCGGGCAACCTGGCAACTCGCCCCGACCGCCACGGCTCTGGATGCTCGCGCAAGGGCGCGGCCCGAGGCGGAAGTGGCCGACGATCGAGCCTGCAGGTGGTCGCGCCGCAGCGGGTGTCAGTGGAGCGTGGGGCGTTGCTGACTGCCGCGGATCTCGGTCGCCAGCTGGTCGAGTGCTTCGCCGAGCTGCGCGGCATTGTCGACGAGGCGCGAGCCGACCTCGTCGACGTGGCTGCGTGGGGCACCGCGCCTGACGGAAATGAGTCGCCGCTGCAGCGCGGCGCGCTCGGCGAGCAAGCGGTCGACCTTGGCGAGGGCGATGAGGCGCACACCTTCGCTTCGTTGCTCGGCGGTGAGCGCCAACATCCGGCTCAGAAGCCCGGTGTGGTGGTCGGCGATCGTCGATGCGAGCTTGGGGTCGTGGACCGAGCGCAGGTAGAACGCGCTGCGGATCGCGGCCAACGCGCCCTCGACGTCGCCACGCTCGATGAGGCGGTCGGCCCGCTGGGCTTGTGCGGCGCAGCGGGAGAAGCCCAACGTGCCCGCGAAGCGGAACAGGGAGAAGCCCGTGGCGCCGGCGACCAGGGCGACCAGGTACCAGATGACCGCGGCGGCGACGACGGCGAGGGCGAGAGCGGCGACGGCGAGCATCGCTTCTTGCTGAAGCATTTCCCACGGAAACGCCAGCCGTGGCCTTGCGAGGGGAGCGCCCCCTTTTCAGCGCGCTCCGTCGCCGTCCGCATGTCGCCGGTGGAAGGGTCGCGATACTCTGTGCTACCTCACCCGAGCAGGACGTATGGGAATGAGGATCCATCGAGGGGTTGCGCTCGGGACGCTGTTGCTCGTCAGCAGTGGATGTGGCGGCGGAGGCGGGGGGGGCGGTACGGCGCCGCCACCGACGACGGCGGTGCCGACGGCCGCCGCGACCGCAACGCCCGTGGCGACGGCGACCACGACGACGGTGCCGACGAGGACGCCGACACAGGCCCTGCCGAGCCCGACGGTTCCGCCCTCGGCGACCGTCGCGCCGCAAGCCAGTGCGACGCCGACGAACACGCTGGCACCGCCGACGTCGACGCCTTCGACGATACCGACGCCCGAGCCGACGTCGACGCCGACGGCGACCCCGCTGACCGGACCGCTCGTTTCCGCCTTCGGTCTCGCCGATACGAATGGCACGTTCGACGTCCCGGCCGGCCGCGATGCGCTCGGCCGGCCGCTGTTCGGTCGCCAGTTCGGATCGGGGTTCCTGTTGTTCGTGGAAGGACGCCCCGGGCCGAGTGGCCTGCCGGTCGCGACCAACCTGGTGAGCTCGGTGGCGGGCCTGCCGACGGGACGGCCCGACCTCCAGGTGTTGGTGAGTCGGGACCTCGGCGACGGCAGCGCCGACGTCTGTGACAAGGCGTTTCCGGAGACGGGAGGCGTGCCAGCGGTCGACCCACCGTCGTTCGCGCTCGAGCAGGAGGTGAGCGACGCGCTGAACGACCTCGCGTGCCGCTTCCGGCTCTATACGGAGCCGGGCTTCGCCTGCACCCAGGACAACAACGGAAACTTCCTCTTCGCCAGCCCGGGCTCGACGTTGCAGTTCTGTACCCTGGTGAACGACGCGTTTCCCTTCCCGGCCGGAGAGACCGTCGTGACGGCACGCTTGCGGGACACCGCCGGCAACGTGGGGCCGGCGACCGAGATCGTGGTGCGCATCACCGGGCGCTGATGCGCCTGGGCGAGAGGACGAAAGGGGGGTTGGGGAATGCCGAATTTCGAAGTGCGGATCCGCCTACTGGACGTTCACGAAAACGACGCGTGGAGCGCCCGCCAGGAGGTGGAGGAACGGCTTCGCGCCGCCGGCTTCAAGCGATGGCAGATCGTCAACCTTCGTTTGCAGGACGCGGCGCAACCGCCGCGGTTGCTGCCGCGCCGTCGCCGCGGACGGCGCGGGGAATCGAGCCTCGCCGGCGGCTTGATCATCGCCGCGGCGCTCGCGTGGAGCTTGTGGTTCTGGTGGCCGCTCTTCTGAGCGCAGCAGCAATCGGTGGCTATTTGCCCTGGG
>CALJUJ010000098.1 GCA_937975525.1 uncultured bacterium | reverse complement strand
CGGGTCTACGAGCTGCAGCGCCGCGAGTTCGATGAGGGCGTCGCCACCGCCGGGTTCGGCGGCTGGTGGATGGACCGGCTCGGCGTCCCGCTGTGGAGCTGGCTCGGGGCTGCGTTCGAGGATTCTTCGTTCCACGCGGAGATCGGCGGACTGGCCGAAGGCCTCGGCGTGCCGCGGCGCGAGGTCATGCGCGCGTTGCTCGCTCTCGGCGGAGGCTCGACCGTGTTCGCCGCCACGCGCAGCGCCACCGTCGACGGCGAGGCGCTGATCGGCCGCAACGTCGACTGGGACGATCAACTAGGGGCACGCCGTCCGGTGGTCATCCACTACCGGCCGGACAACGGCGACCTCGAGTACCTCGCCGCGGGTTGGCCCCTGGTCGGGCTGCCGACCGTCGGCGTCAACGCCGCCGGTTTCGCCCTTTCCTTCAACTTTTTCGAAACGGATCCGCAGGTGGGCGTGCGCCTGCCGCAGTGGCCCCATCGTCGCGCCTTGCAGCGCGCTCGCACGGTTGCCGAGGGAATCGAGCTGTTCACCGAAGCGCGCCAGCTCGGCATCGCTTGTTTCATGGTGATGGCCGACGCTCTCGGCGACGTCGCCATGGTCGAGTGCACCCCGTCCGAGTGCGCCGTCTTCCGCCCCGAGGGCGACTGGTTCGGGCAGGCGAACCATGCGCGTACGCCGGAGATGATTCCGTTCGACCTGTACCGGTCGCCTGACTCGTTCGACCGACGGGTAGCGGTGGAGAGCGCCGTCGACCGTTTCGTTGGCAGCCTGACGCCGACGAATGCCGTCGAGATTCTGCGCGATCGCTCGCGGCACCCTTGGCCGAACGCCTCGAACGTCGCCAATCTAACGGTGCTCAACGCCGCGGTCGTGCACCCCGCCTCGCGGACGTTGTGGCACGCGCAGTCCATGCAGCCCGTCGCACCGTTCGGCGCCTACATCGGGTTCTCGCTCGACGCCGAAGGTCCGCGCCCGGCGACGATCGACGCATCATCGTGGTTCGGGAGTGCGGCCATGACGCGCGAGGTGGCGGTCGTCGGCCAGGCTCGTCGAGGACTGCACGACCTGATGGAGGGCCGCTATGCCGCCGCCCGCGATCGCTTCGATGCGGTTGGCGGGTTCTCGCGGGCCGTGCTCGATCCGCGCCGCATCGCGCTCGGCGCGGCCGCGGCGACGCTGCTGGGAGGCGACCCGGCTGGAGCACTGCTGCGCTTGGAGGCGGCCCTCGAGGAAGAGGCTCCGGTCGACGTGCGGATCTACGCGCTCGCTCTCGCCGGACAGGCCCACGATGCCCTGGGCGAGCGCAGCGCCGCGACGAAGCGATTCCGCCAGGTCATCGCCGCCGTCGAGGCCCAGCCGCAGTGGAACGTGTTCGCTCGCGTCGCCGAGGTCGCACGCGCGGGCATGGCGGAGTCGACGGCACCGCCCGTGGAGATCCTGCCGTACGATTCCTTGCGCGTGCCGCGGTGAGTGGCAGCCCGTCTCAGGAGAAGCGCAGACGTCCGGCACTGAGGACGACGCGGCCGTCGCCGCCGCGCGTCTGAAAGGTCGCTTCGCCGTCGTCCACCCACATCTCGATCGTCAGCTCCTCACCGGGGAAGACCGGTGACGAGAAGCGCGCGTCCATCGCGTGGAAACGCGCCGGATCGGATCCGCACAGGGTGTGCAGCAGAGCGCGACCGGTGAACCCGTAGGTGCATAAGCCGTGCAGGATCGGCTTGTCGAAGCCGGCCAGCTTGGCGAACGACGGATCGGAGTGCAACGGGTTGCGATCGCCGTTCAGACGGTAGAGCAGCGCCTGGTCGGCCCGCGTCGCGTAGACGACGCGGTGGTCGGGCGCGCGGTCCGGTGGCTCGCGCTTGACCGACGGGCCGCGGTCGCCGCCGAAGCCGCCTTCGCCACGGATGAACAGCGAGGTCCGCGAGGTGAACAACGGCGCGCCATCGTCGACCAGCTTCGCCCTGGCCTCCAGCACGACGAGAGCGCCCTTGCCCTTGTCGTGGATGGCGGCGATCTCCGAGCTCGCCTCGAGCGTTCCCTCGACCGGCAGCTCGCGATGCAGCTCGATCCCCTGCTCGGCGTGCAGTAGCATGGCCCAGTTGAAGGGGCCGAGCTCGGCGAGGACGTTGCCGCCGGCGCCGAGGACCACGGGCATGGTCGGCAGCACGCGCTGCGTCACGTCCTTGCTGTTCTCGGTGGTGAACTCGAGCTCGGATCCGACGGGATCGAGCGACCCGGCGCCGACGCCGAGCGCGTAGAGAAGCGCGTCCTTCGATGTCCAGGAGCGAGTGCCCGCCTCGCTGCGTGTACCCACTGCATCGGGGTTGATGGCCATGTGAATCCCTCCCGCGGAAAGTCGCCGGATCCTCGCAGCAGCACTCGCCGGGTGCAACGCTTCGGCTTGGGCCCGTCGTGTCTCCGTTCGGTGAATCGAACGGGACCGTCCCCAGGGCGCGCACGCGCCCTGCGGGCTGCTACGCGGGTCCCCTTTGCACGGCCGGACGTGCGGACAGCGAACGTCCCCACGCCCCAACTCCCGGTGGCGCTGGACTCCGGCGTGCGCCGGTGCGACCGTGCCGCGCCATGGACGACCATCCCTTCTCGCGCTCGGGGCCGTTGGTGGCTGCTCTGGTGATCGCCGCCGCGCTCGGTGGCTGCGCCGGGCGTGCTCCCTCAGCGCCGGCGGCAACCGCGCCCGTGGCGCGCGACGTCGAGATCCGCCGCGACGACTTCGGCATTCCCCACATCTACGGAGCCTCCGACGCCGACGTCGCCTACGGGCTCGCCTGGGCGCACGCCGAGGACGATTTTCACACCTTGCAGGAGACGCTGTGGATGACGCGCGGCGCCCTGGCCGCGGCGCTCGGACGCGATGCGGCGCCGGTCGACTATCTCGTCGATCTCTTGCGCGCACGCGCCGACGTCGAAGCCGGCTACGAGAGCGAGCTGCCTGCCGACGTACGCGCCGTTCTCGAGGCCTATGCCGATGGCATCAACGACTACGCCGCGGCCCATCCCGACGAGGTCCGCGGATCGTTCGAGCCGATCGACGGCCGCGACGTCGTCACCGGATTCGTTCTCACGTCGCCTCTGTTCTACGGGCTCGACCGTATCCTCGGACGTCTCGCCGACGGACCTCCCCTGCAACGCGAAGCGCCGATGGGCTCGAACGCCTTCGCGGTTGCGCCTGCACGCTCGGCGGACGGTGCGACGCGGCTCATCGCCAACTCGCACCAGCCCTTCACCGGCCCGGTCGCCTGGTACGAGGTGCGCCTCCACAGCGAGGAAGGGTGGGACGTCGAGGGCGCGCTGTTCCCCGGCTCGCCGTTCGTCCTGCTCGGGCACAACCGCGACATCGCCTGGACGAACACCGTCAATCGGCCCGACCTCGTCGACGTCTATCGCCTCGAGATCCACCCCGACGATCCCTACCGGTACCGACTCGACGGCCGGTGGCGCGAGCTCGAGCGCGGTACGGCGCGTATCCGCGTCAAGCTGTGGGGGCCCATCTCGTGGACCTTCGAACGCGAGACGCTGCGCTCGGCGCACGGTCCCGTGCTGCGCTTCGACCATGGCACGTATGCGTTTCGGTACGCCGGCATCGGCGACATCCGGCAGGTCCTGCAGTACTTCCGCATCAACAAGGCACGGAGCTTCGACGAGTTCATGGACGCCATGCGCCTGCAGGCGATCCCTTCGACGAACTTCGTCTACGCCGATCGCAGCGGTCGCATCGCCTACCTGTACAACGCGCTCTTCCCCCAGCGCACCGCCGGAGTCGACTGGAGCGCGATCCTGCCGGGCGACCGCTCGGAGTTGATCTGGAAGGAGTACGCGCCGCTCGCGGCCGTGCCGCAAATCGTCGACCCGCCCTCGGGCTTCGTGTTCAACGCCAACAATCACCCGTTTGTCGCAACCGGGAGCGGCGACAACCTCGACCGCGCGGACTTCCCGGCGGAGTGGGGCATCGAAACTCGCATGACCAATCGCGCCTGGCGCGCGTTCACGTTGCTGGACGCCGACGGGTCGATCACGCGCGACGAGCTGCTCGCATACAAGTTCGACCTCGCCTACGACGCGCGCTCCGACCTGATGCGGGCGGTCGCGCGGATTCTCACGGTCGATGCAGCCGACGATCCGAAGCTGCGCACGGCGCAGCAGGCGCTGCGGCGCTGGAACGGCAGCATGCAGCGCGACAGCCCCTGGGCCGCACTGCCGGCGCTCATCTCCGGTGCCCAGCTGCGCGCGAGCATCGCCATGGAGCCGCTGCCCGATCCCCTCGAGCAAGCACGCCAGGGCGTCACGCACCTGCAGCAGCATTTCGGGCGCGTCGACGTTCCGTTGGGCGAGCTCCAAAGGCTGGTGCGCGGCCGCGTCGATCTGCCGCTCGACGGTGGCCCCGACACGCTGCGCGCCATCCATGGGTCCACCGACGACGACGGCCGCGTCGTCGCCGACAAGGGCGACACCTACGTGCTCCTGGTGGAGTGGGACGCGCACGGACGACTGCGCTCCCATGCCATCCAGCCGTTCGGCGCGGCGGTGTCGCGGCCGCGCTCGCCGCACTACGCCGACCAGGCGCGGCTGTTCGCCGAGAAGCGACTGCGACCGGTTCGGTTCGACGAGGATGACCTCGAACGGCATACGCGCAAGCGCTATCGTCCGGGGGATGATCCCGAACCAAGCCGATGAGCCGCTCGTCCCGCCGACGGTCCTGGAAACGCTCCGGGACGGGCTCGGAATCCTCGAGCTCGCGCGCTTGGTCGCGGCGACCCGGCACCTATCCAGCTTGCCCCGGGGCGATGGCGCCGCCGTCATGCTCCTGCCGGGGTTCGGCACGGGGGACGCCTCGAACGCACTCCTCCGCGGCTACCTGCGCCACCTCGGCTACGACGCCCGTGGCTGGGGTCTCGGGCGCAACTCGGGGGAAGTCCCGAGCCTCATTCCACGCGTCGCCGACCGTGTGGCGGCGTGGTCCGACGCCATCGGAGCGCCGGTGCATCTGGTCGGCTGGAGCCTCGGGGGATACCTCGGCCGTGAGGCGGCGCGCGAGCGACCGGACGTCGTCGCGCAGGTGATCATGTTCGGCAGCCCCGTCGTCGGCGGACCGAAGTACACGGCGGCAGCGCGCTACTACCTCCGGCAGGGCGTGGACGTCGATGCGATCGAGGTGGCGGCCGCCGAACGCGAAGCGGTCGCACTGCAGGTTCCGGTGACGGCGATCTATTCGCGCGCCGACGGCGTCGTCGCCTGGCGCGCCTGCATCGACCGGATCAACGCGGTGGTCCAGCACGTCGAAGTAGCGGCAACCCATGTCGGTCTCGGGTTCTCGCCGGAAGTCTGGGAGATCGTCGTACGGCGGCTGTACGACCGCTCGCGCGAGCTGGCGGCCGCCGTGGATTGAGTATCCCACCTGGATCGGCCAAGCTCGCCGCATGGTGGGCGGCGGCGAATCCGGGCGAGTTGGCGTGCCTTTGCGCCTGCGCGCTTCGAGCTTGCGCTTGGTGCGCGAGGCGGTCGGTGGTCCGCGCGCCGTCGTGGGCAAGCTCCGCCGCATCCTTCGCACGCTGCGCCTCTACGCCGATCGCGACGAAATCGACCGGCGCCTGGCTCGCCTCGAGGAGCGCGGCTACATGCGCGCGCGGCCGACCCGGGCGCAGGTCTTCTTCGGCGGCCTCGACATGCTGCGCTTCGTCATCGAGCCGGCCGCGCGCGACTACTACCGGCAGAAGGGGATCTCGTTCGGTTTCCACCAGCTCCTGCGGGTGCTCGACGATCCAGTGTCGATGATCGACCCGACCGGCTTCCTCTCGGAGCGCGACACGATCATCGGCCACCTGATGCAGGTCACGCATCTGAACCCGATCTACGACCTGCAGGTTCTCGACATGTTTCCCGACGGCCTCGACGAGCTCGAGCGCCAGGTGGAGGCGATGATCGCCGGCACGCATCCGCGTGCGCGGACGATCGCGGCGGTCGTCGAGGATCCCGGCTACCATGCGCGGTTGCTCGACTACGTGCGCCGCTACCGCGCCGATCCCGGGGCGCTGCCGCCGGTGCGGGCCGAGCAGACGATACGTGTCGATCCGCACTTCGCCGCCGCCGAGCGCACGTTCGCTACGCTGCCGGGGTTCATCGAGTACTGCCACCGCCTGCCCGCGGGCGCGGCAACGCTGCTGCGCCGCTTGCGCCGCGTCGACCGCTTCCCGCTCGAGCTGGCCGCCGCCGAGTCTACTCGGCCCACCAGCGCCGCTGATGTCTGAGGCCGCCGGCCGCGATGCGCCGGCACCACAACTCGAGCGTTCGCTCGGGCTGGCTGCGGTCGTCGTCTACGCCGTCGGCGACATCCTCGGCGCCGGGATCTACGCTCTCGTCGGCCAGGTGGCTGCGGTCGCCTCGACGGGCGCCTGGGCTTCGTTCGTCGTCGCCGCCGTCGTGGCGGCCTTCACCGCTCTCACCTACGCCGAGCTCAGCTCCCGCTTCCCGTACGCGGCTGGCGCGGCAGCGTACACCCAGCGCGTGTTCGCATCTCCGCTGCTGGCCTTTCTCGTCGGCGTGTTCGTGCTCGCGAGCGGCGTCACCAGTGCGGCGACGGTCTCGCTCGCGTTTCTCGGCTACCTGCCGAAATCGTTGTCGCTTCCCGCGGGTTGGGGGAGCGTCGCGCTCCTCGCGGCGATGAGCCTTCTCAGCTTCTGGGGCATGCGCGAGTCCGCGCGCGTCAACCTGGTGCTCACGTTGGTCGAGGTCGGCGGCCTGGTGCTGGTGCTCGTTGGCGCCGCCCATGTGCTCGGCGAAGTCGGTTGGAGCACGGCGCGCGAACGGCTCGTGCTCGACGCCGACGTCGCCGCCGTCCTCGGCGGTGCGACGATCGCCTTCTTCGCGTTCATCGGTTTCGAAGACACCGCCAACATCGCCGAAGAGGTTCGCGATCCGAGCTGGGTGCTGCCACGCGCCATCTTGATCGCCTTGGCGGTGACGACGACGCTCTACGTCGCCGTCGCCGTCGGGGCACTGGTGACGTTGTCGGCCGACGAGCTGGCGGGGCACCCGGCGCCGCTCGCCGCCGTCGTCGCCGCGGCCGGACTCGAGATTCCCGGCGGATTGTTCTCGTGGATCGCCTTGTTCGCGATCTGCAACACCGGGCTACTGAACTTGATCATGGCTTCGCGGCTCGCCTACGGCATGGCTCGCGATGGGCTGCTGCCCGCAGTCATCGGTCGGGTGCACGCGCGGCGAAGAACTCCGTGGGTCGGGATCCTCGTCGCCTTCGGGCTGGCCGGCACGCTGGCGCTGTCGGGAGGCGTGCGGATTCTCGCGCAGACGACGAGTCTGCTGCTGCTCAGCGTGTTCGCGACCTTGCACGCGGCCCTGTTGAAGCTGAAGTGGCAAGGCGAAGCGGCGCCCGACGGCGTCTTCGTCGTGCCCCGGTGGATTCCGGCGGTCGGCCTCGTCGTCTCGCTGGCGTTGCTGGCACGCTACCCGCTCGGCGGCTACTTGCGCGCCTTGGGCCTTCTCGCAGCGGGTGTTCTTCTCTTCCGCTTCTGCGCCCCGTCCGGACGTTCGATGCCGTAGCTGCGCAGCTTGTTGTGCAGCCCGGTGCGGCTCATGCCGAGCGCGGCGGCGGCCCGCGTGACGTTGCGCTCGTGGCGCTCGAGGGCTTGCTCGAGGTAGCTCCGCTCGAAGCTGGCGAGCACGTCCTTCAGGGGTCGGTCCTGCCCGGCAGGCGTCACTTCCTGCGGCGCCGGGGATCCGCGCACGGTCGTCGATAGCTCCGCACAGCCGATGTGCTCGCCGTTCTTCACCAGCGCCACCGCGCGTTCGATCTCGTTCTGCAGCTCGCGCACGTTGCCGGGCCAGTCGTATACGGCGAACCGCTCCAGGACCTCGGGAGCGAAGCCGGCGACCGACTTCGCATGCGCACCGGCGATGCGCTGCAGCAGGCGGCCGGCCAGCGCGGGGATGTCTTCGCGCCGCTGGCGCAGCGGCGGCACCTCGATGGGGAAGGCGGCCAGGCGGAAGTAGAGATCCTCGCGGAAGTCGCCGCTGCGTCGTGCCGCGGCGAGATCCCGATTGGTCGCCGAGATCACACGGACGTCGACCGGCGTCGGCATCGCATCCCCGACGCGCAGGATTTGGCGCTCCTGGAGGACGCGCAGCAGCTTCACCTGCAGCGCGACCGGCATGTCGCCGATCTCGTCGAGAAAGATCGTGCCGCCGTCGGCGACTTCGAAGAACCCGTGATGGTTTTCCAGCGCGCCCGTGAACGAGCCCTTGCGGTGCCCGAAAAGCTGGCTCTCGGCGAGCGACTCCTGCAAGGCGGCGCAATTGACGGCTACGAAGGGGCGGTGCTTGCGCGGGCCGTTGTCGTGGATGGCGCGGGCGATCAGCTCCTTGCCGGTGCCGGTCTCGCCGACCAGCAGCACGCTGATCGGCGCGGTCAAGGTGCTCTCCATGAGCTGGAAGACGCCTTGCATCGCTTGGCTGCTGCCGACGATCGCGTCGAACCGGCGCTCGCGCTCGACACTGCGTTGCATGGCGACGAGCTGCGCTTGCAAGTGCTCCTTGCGGCGCTGCTCGTCGGCAAAGGTGCGGGCGCTCTCGAGAGTCGTAGCGACGCTGTCGGCCAGCGCGTCGAGGAGCCCGAGGTCGGCCCGGCCGAAGTCGCCCTCGCGCTTGTTGCGTAGTTGGATCACGCCGAGCGTCCCGTGGCGACCGCGCAGCGGGGCGCACAGGAGCGACGTCGTGTGCATGCCCGATTTGCGATCGACATCGGGGTACCAGCGCGGGTCCTTGCGCGCGTCGAGCACCAGGTCGGGGCGGCCGTTCTGCAGCACCCAGCCGGCGATTCCGCGGTCCGCGGGAAAGCGCACTTCGCGGAAGCGCTGCTCGACGTCGGCGTCGACGTCGTCGATGTACGGAAAGTACAACTCGTTGGCGTCGGCGTCCCAGAGGAGGATCGCTGCGCTCTCGGCGCCGAGGATCTCTTTCGCCTTGGCGATGACGATGCGGATGAGCTCGTCGAGGTCGATTCTTCCGGCGAGCTCGCTCACCACCTCGTAGAGCAACGCACGCTGCTTGACGTCGAGTAGAGCGTGCTTGTCGGGTGTCGGCGCGCGGCTGCCCATGAGGGTCCTTGTCGGCGGTTTCGGGACGTCTTGTCAACATCGAAGATCGCACCCTGCGGGCGGTTGATTCCACAATCTGGTTGGGGTCGTATCGCCGCGACGATGGACGCGTCCCCACAGCGACGGAGCGACGTACTCGGCTACGTGCCGGAGACTCTCGTCGATCTCCTCGACAGCTGGCCCCTCGAGCCGGGGGCATGCCGGCGCTTCGACGCCGTCACCTTGCTCGCCGACGTCGCCGGCTCCACCACCGTGGGCGAGGCGCTGGCAGGGCAGGGCAGCATCGGCGCCGAGGCGCTCGGGGCGGCGCTCAACGCCCACATCGGCGCCGTCGTCGATCTCGTGCGCGCTCACGGTGGCCAGGTGGCGAAGTTCACGGGCGACGGCCTCCTGGCGCTGTGGCCGGGCGAACGCAGCCGTTGGCCGGAGTGCATCGAGCGCGCGTCGCGTTGCGCCCACGCGATTCAGCAGCACTTGCCGCGAGCGGACGGCACCCGGGTCCTACCACTGCGCCTGGCGATCGGCTGCGGCGAGGTCTCGCTGATGCTGGTGCCCACCGAGGCAGAGCACCTGGAACCCCTGTTTTCGGGACCGGCCGTACGTGAGTCCGCGGCGGCCTGCTCGGCAGCTTCCACGACCCAGGTGGCGCTCACCGCCACGGTGCGGGAACGGCTCGGCACGGCGCCCGGCGGCGCGGCGGCGGCAGATCTTCCCAGCCTACTCGTCGCGCCGCCACGGCGCCTGCCGCGACACGCCGGCGTCGATGCTGCCTTGCGGCGGCTCGTACCGCCAGTGGTCCTCGCCGCCGTCGACGCCGGACAGGGGGAGTGGGTCGCACAGCTTCGTTCCGTCACCGCGCTCTTCGTGGGCGCGCCGACGCCCGCATCGGGCGAGCTCGCGACGCCGGACGTGCTCGCTTTCGCAGGCATCGTCGAGGCGGCGGTCCGGCGCCACGGTGGTGTCGTCGCCCGCATCGGCTACGACGACAAGGGGCTGGCGATCCTCGCGGCTTTCGGCATGTCCGCCCGGACCCACGAGGACGATCCGGCACGGGCGGTCGGGGCTTCCCTGGAGATCGCCGCCGAGTTGCGGTCGCAGGGTCGCACCGCGAGCTTGGGCGTCGCCACCGGCCGGGTGTTCACCGGAGCGCTGGGTACAGCGGCGGCGGGCGAGCTCACCGTCATCGGCGACGCGGTCAACGTGGCCGCACGCCTGATGCAGTCGGCAAGCGCCGACGTCTGGTGCGATGCCGTGACGGAGGCCCGCTGCCGCGATCGTTTCGCCTTCACGCGACTGGAGGCGGTGCACGTCAAGGGTCGGCGCGAGACGGTGCAGCCGTTTCGCCCGCAGCATCGCCTGGGAGCCGGCCGACCACGGCACCTGCCGATGATCGGTCGGACGGCCGAGTTGCGCGGCCTCGAAGATGCACTGGATGCGCTCGTCCGCGACGGAACGGCGAGCGCGCTCGTGGTCGATGGCGAGCCAGGCATCGGCAAGTCGACTCTGCTCGCCGCAGCAGCGGAGCGCGCCCGTGCCCGCGCCGTACGCGTCGTCATGGTGAGTGGTGATCCGCTCGAAGCCGGCGTTCCGTTGCATCCCTGGTCGCAGCTGTTGCGGCAGGTCTTGCGCGTCGATCGCGGTGAGTCGATCCCGCGATGGCTGACTCCGCCCCACGCCGGAAGGCCGATCGAGGCGCCCGCCGCCGAGTCGTGGTGGCGTTCGCGCGAGGCGCTGGTGCAGTCGCTGCTCGGGCACGAAGTCGACGCACCGACTTGGGAAGCCGACGCGCTCGCGGCGGCTTCGCAGGACGTCGTGCTACGCATGCTCGATGCGGCCTCACGTCGCGAGCGGCTGCTGCTCGTCCTCGACGACCTGCACTGGTTCGATTCGTCCTCGTTGACGCTCGTGCGCCTTGCCGCCGAGCGTATTCGAGGAATGATGCTGCTCGCGGCGACCCGACCCGCCGAAGGTGCCATGGACCCGGAAGCGGGGGCGGCGCTGGTCCGTGCCGGCTTTCGCCGGGTGACGCTCGGCCCCTTGCCCGCGGGCGAGGCGGAAGCGTTGGCACGCCGCAGCCTCGACGTCGGCGGGCGCGCCGATCCGGTCGTGGCGATGGTGCTCGAGCGGTGTCACGGCCACCCGCTCTTCATCGACGAGCTGGCGCAGTCGCTGGGCAGGGCGAGTCTCGGCGAGTCGCCGGCGACCGCTGCCGACAGCTCGTGGAGACCGATCGGCGCACCGTGGATCGACGAGCCACCACCCACCGTCGATGCGCTCATCTCGGCGCGTATCGATCGGCTGCCGCCGGCGCAGCCGCTTCTGCTGCGCGTCGACAGCGTCGTCGGCACGCATTTCTCCCTGACGACCCTCGCCGCGGTCTTTCCCGGACCGGCCGCCGTCTCGGCGCTGGCGGCGGACGCACGGGCCCTTTGCGAAGTCGGCATGCTCGTGGACCGCGGCGACGGCCGCGAGCTCGAGTTTCGTCATGCGCTCACCCGCGACGCGGCCTACGCGACGATACTGCACGAGCAAAGGCGCGAGCTGCACGAGAGCGTTGCGCGGTGGCTCGAGGCGCGAAGCGCCGAGGAAGCCGTGCCGCCCGCCCGCCTCGCCTACCATTGGGGCGAGGTGGCGCAACGCCGTCCCGACTGTATCGGCAAGGCGCTCGTACACCTCGAGCGGGCCGGTGAGATGGCGTCGCAGCGCAATGCGTATCGCGAAGCGGCCGAGTACTTCGGGCGAGCGATCGCGTTCGTCGATGGCTCGCGCGGCAGCCACGGCGTGGAGCTCTACCGGCGCATGCGTTGGGAGCGCCTGCTCGGCGAGGCGTGCTTCGGGCTCGGCGAGCTCGACCGCGCCCGCCACCACCTGCGCCGCGCCCTCGAGCTGTCGCCCGTGGGTCATCCACCGAGTCGTGGCGCCATGGTCCTGGAGCTCGGCCGCGGCGTCGCCGAGCAGCTGGCGCGGCGGACGCTTCCGACGAGCGGTCGCGGCGACGTCGCCGGCGGCCATGAGGTGCTCGTCGAAGCGGCGAGCGCCTACAATTTCCTGCAGATCATCGCCTTCATCGAGATGGACCGTCTGGCTGCGGTGCACGCCGCCGTGCGCGCCGTCAACCTCGCCGAAAGGGCGGGCCCGAGCCGGCCGCTCGTCTACGCGCTCGGCGGCGCGGGGCTGCTGGCGGGTGCCGTGTCGCGCCGGGCGGCCGAGCGCTACCACGAGCTCGCGCTCGATCGCGCTGCGGTGCTCGGCGACCGCCTCGCCACCCTCGGGCCGTGGTTCGCGCGCGGCTACCTACACATGCGGCCGGGAGAATGGACGGCTGCGGATGCCGCGTTCGCTCGCGCGCAGGAGCTCGCCGAGGAGTTCGGCGACCGGCGCTTCTGGGAGATGTGCGAGATGCAGCGCGGCTGCATTCTGTTCAGCCGCGGCGCGTTCCCCGCCTGCCTCGAGCGCTACCACGCCGCCGCCCGTTCGGCGCAGCGACGCGGCGACGCCGATGCGCAGGCCCTGGCGCTCGTCGGAGTTGCCACGGCGCTGGTCCGGCTGGGTCGCATCACGGAAGGGCTGGACGAAATCGAGCGCCTGCGCCGCTGGCTCGGTCCGGAGCTCGCGGAGATCAAGGACCGCGGCATTCGCATCAACGCGCTCGGTACCTGGGCGCTGCTGCTGTGGCGCCACCACAGCGCCGCGGAGGCGGCGGCGGCGGCACGCTTCGCGGGCCACTGGATCGCTGTGTCGCCGGTGCTCGCGCACTACGCGCTCCCGGGCTACGCGAACACGGCGGAAGTCGCCCTCGCCATGGCCGAGCAAGGCGAAGCCGATGCGTGGCTGTTGGCGACGGCCGCCCGCGGCCTGCAGCGATTCCGTCTCGCGTTTCCCTTCGCACGACCGCAACAGCTGCTGTGCCACGGCTCCCGTGCCTTGCTCCGCTGTCGCCGCCGGCATCCGCTCCGTGCCTGGCAAGCTGGGCTGCGGTCGGCGCAACGGTTGGGCATGCAGTACGAGCAGGGATTGCTGCACCTCGGGTTGGCGGAGCTGGGCGTCGACGATGCCGGGGAGCACCGCGATCGCGCGCGGAGTCTGCTGGTGGCGTCCGGTGCGGTCGGCGAAGTCGAACGTGCGGAAGGGGTAGAGCGGCGCTTGCGTGGTGCGTGCTGACCCGGCGACTACGCGCGCTCGCTGGCGAGCAGCAGGTCGATCCGCTCGGGATGGTCGCGGTCGACCGTCCGCCAGAGCGCGAACACCGCGTTGCTGGCCCAGTGCCAGCGCTGCTCGGCGTTGGTGATGTCGGGGAGCGAACCTTGGCGAATCAACAAGGGCAGGCCACGCGTCCACATGTACGAGTAGAACCAGGTGTTCGTCGACCAGTCGATGCGCCAGTGGTCGCCGTCGAAGTCGAGGCTCGTGAACAGGGAGAAGAAGGCGTAGGCCCCCGGCGAGAGCCTCGCGAAGGCTGGCTGCACGTTCACCTTCTGCTCGTGCTCGAGCAACAAGAGGTTGCCCGACCATACCTCCTCGGCGCCTGCGTCGCCGCCATGGCGACCGCGTTCGATGCGCTCGAAAGCCACCCCGAGGCGCCGTAGCTGCGGGCGCCCGGCGACTCCGGCGAGGACCGCCTCGATCCCTCCGCGTGGGTCGATGAAGGCGAGGTGCGCCCACGCGGAATCCGCGTAGATGCGGTTGTTCGTGTCGCGCAGAATCTCGATGTCGGCGTGCGCGATCTGCGCCGACTCGGGCGGCTTGCGATTGGGCGCGACACGTTGGACCCGACGGTGGCGCACCATGAACTCGCCCGGTCGCAGGGCGAGGCCGACGCGGTGCGAGGCGAAGGCCGCCGCGCCCGCCCACTTGAAGATCGCGCCGTGCTCCTTGTACCAACGCGCATAGCGCCGCGTGATCGCCGCGTTGCGGAGCACGAAGCTGCCGGCGTCGGGCAGATCGC
>CALJUJ010000097.1 GCA_937975525.1 uncultured bacterium | reverse complement strand
CCCGCCACGACTTCATCATGTTCACGGATCACCCGTCGGACTTCCGCGATGCCGAATTCCCCGATGCCCTCCTCTACCGCGCCGACCGAGGCGACGTGCTGATCGAGCGCAACGGCATGCCCGTCGCATCGTGGGCCGGCTGTGAGGACGTCGACCCGATCCTCATCCTCGCCGGCTCGGAATCGTCGCGGGTGATGCCCGTCGCCCTCGAGGGTCATGTCGACCCGAACCCCGCCGAACGCGGTGCGGTCTTCTCGTCGGACGGCCCCGCCGCCGCGGCGCGGGTGCGGGCCCAGGGCGCCGTGATCCTGCTCGCACATCCGGAGATGTTCTCCGTCGACGAGCTCGCCGCCCGCGACATCGACGGCTTCGAAATGTACAACCTGCACGCAAATCTGCTGCAGCGAGAGGCCCTCGGAGCAGCTTTTCGGCTGCTGCAGCGCCTGACCAACGGCGACCCTGGTCTACCGCACCCCGACCTCGCGCTCCTGCCACTGGTGCTCGAGGACGACCGCTACCTCGACCGCTGGGGCTCCCTGCTCGCGCGCGGGCTGCGCCGAGTGACGACCCTCGGTACCGACGTGCACCGCAACACCCTGCCCACCTTGATGCAGGACGGCGAGCGTGTGGACAGCTATCGGCGCCTCCTCCTCTGGTTCTCGAATCACCTCCTGGTTGCGCCTGCAGCCGACGGCTCCTGGGACGATCGTCACCTGAAGGACGCGCTGCGAAGCGGCCGTCTCTACGGCGCGTTCGAGCTGATGGGGTATCCGGAAGGCTTCGCGTTTCGCGCCCAGGCCGGCGGTGTGAGCAAGCCGATGGGCGCGGAAGTGAGCCTCGCCGACGATCCGGTGCTGCAGGTTCGTGCACCACGGGTCCGCGGGTTGGCCGCGGACCGCGAGCCGCCCGAGCTGTCGACCCGCATCCTCCGCGCCGTCGAAGGCGGCTTCGTCGAGGATGCGAGGTCCGCAGGCGATCTGGACTTCGAGCCGACCGAACCCGGAGCCTATCGCGCCGAGATCCGCATCGTGCCTCACCACCTGCGCGAGGACCTCGGCGACGATGCCGACGAACTGCTCGCGCGCGACTACGTCTGGATCTACGCCAATCCGATCTACGTCGCTGCCGGGCCGTAGGTTTAGACGACTCAACGACCGCGACCGAGGGTGTGACGCAAGGCGTCTTCGAGATCGGGCTGCAGAAACTCGAAACCCGACTCCAGCAATCGTGTCGGCACCACGCGCGCTCCGGCAAGCAACATCTCGTCGGCCATTTCGCCGAACAGCGCACGCGCGGCGAATGCGGGCAATGGTGCGATCGTGGGACGGTGCAGCACCCTGCCGAGAGTCTTCGTGAATGCGGCGTTGGACACCGCGACCGGTCCGACGGCATTCACCGGCCCTTCGAGCTGTCGGTCGCGGATCACGTGCAAGAAAACCGCGAGCAAGTCGTCGAGCGCAATCCAGCTCATGATCTGGCGGCCATCGCCGATCCGACCGCCGAGACCGACGAGAAAGGGAGGCAGCATCTTCTTCAGCGCACCGTCGCCGGCGCTCAGCACGACGCCGTTGCGCAGGAGCACCGTCCGGATACCGGCATCACGGGCCGGGGTCGTCGCCTCCTCCCAGGCGACGCAGACGTCGCTCAAGAAGCCGCTTCCCCGCTGGCTCCGCTCGTCGACGACTTCTTCGCCACGATCCCCGTAGAAGCCGATCGCCGAGGCCGACACGAGGACGCGTGGCGGCTTCGCAAGCGCGGCCAGGGATTCGCATAGACGGCGCGTACCGACCTCGCGGCTCGCGCGGATCCGGCGCTTCACTTCATCGGACCAGCGGGCGC
>CALJUJ010000096.1 GCA_937975525.1 uncultured bacterium | reverse complement strand
GCGAATCGGCGACCAGGAGGCGGTGGAGAAGCGGCCGTTGACCCGGCCGACGAGCTCGTCGATCTGGCGCTTGAGGTCGTTGTACTCGGCGACCTGGGCACGGCTGGGTACGGCGAGTTGGAGAAACACGACCTTCTCGCGATGCTCGGGGTAGGCCTCGAGCAGGCGTTCGAAGGCGAGGATACGTTCGGGGATCCCCTTCGTGTAGTCGAGCCGGTCGACGCCGAGGACGAGCTTCTGCCCCTGCGCCACGCTGGACTTCGGAGCATCGAGGGCGAGCGCTTCGTAGTGGTCGAAATCGATGCCGATCGGGTAGGCGCCCACCTGTACGGTACGATTGCCGTACTCGACGAGGCCGGCGCCGCGGTCGACGCGGCCGCGCAGCAGCAGCTCGACGCAGTCGAGGAAGTTGCGGGTGTAGTTCTCGACGTGGAAGCCGATCAGGTCACACGCCAGCATGCCGCGCAGCAGCTCGCGGCTCCACGGCAGTAGTCGGTAGAGGTCGTAGGGCGGGAACGGGATGTGGAGGAAGAAGGCGAGGCGGGCTTCGGGAAGGGCTTCGCGCACCATCTGCGGCGCCAGCATCAGGTGGTAGTCCTGGATCCAGACCAGGCTGTTCGGCTGCGCCGCGGCGATCGTCGCGTCGGCGAACTTGCGGTTGACCTTCTCGTAGGCCTGCCAATCCTGGCGGTTGAAGCGGGCGAGCCCGGGGAACGAGTGACACAGCGGCCACAGGGTTCGATTCGAAAAGCCGTGGTAGTAGCGGTTCACCTCGGTGTCGGTGAGCGGCACCGCCTTCATCTGATAGCTGTCGTCCTTGCGTCCGAGCTTGGCGCCACGCGGCAGCTGCGCCCCGGCCCAGCCGATCCACTGGCCGCCGCGATCCTGGAGGACCGGCTCGATGGCCGACACCAGGCCACCCGAGGAGCGGTGCCCTTCGAGGCCGCGCTGGCCCATCTTGAAGGTGATCGGCAAGCGGTTGCTGACGATCAACAAGGGCCGGCGCGCGGCGCCCTTCTTGCGTGCGGACTTCTTGCTGGTCTTTCTCGGCGGCATCTTCCTCCCGACTACGGCGACAGCTTCGCCAGCACCTGAGTAGCAAGGCTGAACAGGATGAAAAACCCGCACATGTCGGTGACCGTGGTGAGAATCGGTCCCGACGCGAGCGCGGGATCGAATCGCAGGCGGCGCAGCACCATCGGCAGCAGCCCGCCGAGCCCGACGGCGACCACGGTGTTGAGCGCCAAGGCGCCGCCGACGACCACTCCGAGGTAGGGATTCGCCTGCCACAAGTAGGCCGCGCCGCCGAGCAACGAACCGAGGACGGCGCCGTTGATCAGGCCGATCGACACTTCCTTGCTGAAGACGTAGGCGAGCTCGAAGGGCTTGATGTAGCCGAGCGTCAGCTCGCGGATCGTCACCGCCACCGCCTGGTTGCCCGAGCAGCCGCTCATGTCGGAGATGATCGGCAGGAACACCGCCAGCACGATCGCCTGCGCGAGCGTGTCTTGGTAGGCGGCGATGACGCTCGCCGCGATCAGGTTCAGAACGACATTGATGCTCAGCCACGAGAGTCGTCGCGACGAGCGCTGCAGAATCGGCATGGTGCGTAGCTCGTCCTGGCCGACGATGCCCATGGAGCTCAGGAACGTGCTGCTGGCGCGGTCGTCGACCGCGTCCTGCACGGCGACGCGGCGCACGACGCCGATCAGGCGACCGTCGCCGGAGGTCACCGGAACACCGAGAAAACCGTGCTCGTCGAAGAACTCGCGCAGCTGCTCGACCGAGGCGTCGACGCCGACCGACAGCGGAGCACGGATCATCACGTCGGCAACGCGCTGCGCAGCGCGCGCGAACAGCAGGTCGTGCATGCGCAGCACGCCGGTGAGGCGGCCGTGCGCGTCGACGGCGAACGCGTATTGGATCTCGTAGTCCGAGTAGGTCTCGCCGTGACCGCGCAGGTCGTCGAGAACGTCGCGGATCGGCAGTTGCTCGTCGTAGGCGAGGAACTCGCGGATCATCAGGCCGCCGGCGGTGTCGGGCGCGTGCGCGAGCAGCAGGCGTGCGTCGCGCGCCTCGTCCGGCGGCATACGCCGTAGGATCGCCTCGGCGTCGGCGGCGTCGAGCTCGCCGAGGACGTCGGCCTGGCGGTCGCTCGCCATCTCCTCGACGATCGCCGCCGCGTGCTCCGGCGGCAGCTCCTCGACGAGCGCCGCCGCCTGTGCCTGGGTGACGTCTTCGAGCATGTCGGCGGCGTTCTGCGGCGACAGCAGCAGCACCAGGCGAGTCTGCTCGTCGCGATCGAGGCGCGACATCGCCCGCGCCGTCTCGCTCGGACCGAGCTGGGCGAGGAAGCGCTCGACGCCGCGCCCGTCGCCGGTGTCGAGCAAGCGCTGCAGGGCTTCCCACGGCCGGGTGTCTTCGGGTGGCGTCTCGGTCTGCATCGGGCTGGATCCTCGGCGCGCCATCCTGAGCGTGATTCCCCGCGTCGGCAAGTCGGGCCATTCCAGCACGTGCAGGCCGTGTCGCTTTGTGCTGGAATGCGCCGCCATGCGCTCATGGGTCGTTCTCAGCCTCGCCTTGATCACGGTCGGCGTCGCCGTCTTCGGCTACAAGGTCTTCGTCCTCGGCTACCCGCTGCGGTCGGCCGACGTCGCCGGAACCTGGCGCGCCGAGCTGGTGGTCAACGTCACCGGCGAAGACGACAAGCGTGTCGTCGTCGACGCGCTGCTGCCGCGCGCTGGCGGCTACCAGCGTCTGCTGAGCGAGGTCGTGCGCTCGGGACCGCTGCGTTTTTCGATCAGCGAGGAGGGGCAGAGCCGGCAGGGACGTTGGAGCGGGGCGCTCGAGCGCTCGACCAGCGTCAGCTACCAGGTGACGTTCGACGCCCTCGAGTACCGTTGGGAGCTACCGGCGAGCGAGGAGCGTGCGACGGACCGCTACCCGAAGTCGGTGCGGGCCTACCTGGAGCCGTCGCCCGGGGTGCAGTCGGACGACCCGGCGGTCGCCGAGCTCGCCGCCGAGCTCGGCCTCGAGACCGACGACCGGGTCGCCCTGGCGCGGGAGATCTATGCCTTCGTGCGCAACGAGATCGGCTCGATGGGAACCGTGGGCCCGATGGACGCCGTCAGCGTGATTCGCGAGGGGCGCGGCAACGCGATGGGACGTTCGCGGCTCTTCTGCGCCCTCGCCCGCTACGCCGAGCTGCCGTGCGTGGTCGTTCCCGGGCTCTTCCTCGAGGACGGCACCTACGACTCGTTCCACTATTGGAACGAGATCTACGTCGGCGCCGGCTGGGTTCCCGTGGACACGGAAGAGGGCTTGATCGAATCGATCCCGGCGAATCGCATGGCGCTGTCGTCGAGCGCGTTCGTCACGCCGGTGCAGGCCGACAACGCCGCGTCGCTGTCGTACCGCTTCGAGGTGCAGTCCGAGCTCGCCGCCTTCGTCGACGTGATGCGCCGCCGTCTCGGCGAATCGAGCAACCTCGTCGATCGGCTGTCGCTGCTCTTCCTGCCGCTGCACGTGCAGCAGACCTTGCGCTTGCTGCTGTTGATCCCGCTCGGCGCGCTGGCGATGAGCATCCTGCGCAGCATGGTCGGGCTACGCACGTTCGGGACGTTCATGCCGATGCTGATGGCGCTGGCGCTGACCGCCACCGGGCTCGCCTGGGGCACTGCCTTTCTGGTGATCGTCATCGCGTTGGCCCTGCTTTCGCGCCTGTGGATCAAACGGTTCTACCTGCTGCTCGTCGCCCGCGTGGCGTTCATCCTGACCTTGGTGATCATCTTGATGATCGTCCTGATGATGCTCGGCGACCGCTTGCAGCTGCCGACCGCCGGCGTCGGCGCGTTTCCGTTCGTGATCATGACGATGATCGTCGAACGCATCAGCGTCAGCCTCGAGGAGGAAGGCTGGCGCAACACGCTGAGCCGTATCAGCACGACGCTGCTGTCGATCTATCTGACCTACATCGTCATCCAGGCGCGCAGCTTGCAGACCTTCTTGCTCGTCTATCCGGAATTCCTCATCGTCATCCTCGGCATGCTGATCGCGGTCGGCAAGTACACGGGCTACCGCCTGATCGAGCTGATCCGCTTCCGCGAGTTCGCGACCCAGAAGGCGGCCTGAGCGCGGTCATGCCCTTCGCGATCTGGCGAGCCCTACGCGCCCGCGGCGTGCTCGGCATGAACGACCGCAACGGCCGTTTCGTGCTGCCGCTGAACCCGCGCAAGTTCTACCCGCGCGTCGACGACAAGCTCCTGACCAAGCAGCTCGCCGAGGCCTGCGGCATCCCGGTGCCGAAGCTGCTCGGCGTCGTGTCGCACTACCACGAGCTCCGCCACCTCACCGAGGTGCTGTCGCCGCACGAGACCTTCGTCCTCAAACCCTCGCGCGGATCGCAGGGCAACGGCATCGTCGTCGTCATCGGCCGCGACGGCGAGCGCTACCAACGCCCCAACGGCACCCTGCTGACGGCCGCCGAGATCCAGCAACACGTGTCGAGCATTCTCTCCGGCGTTTTCTCGCTGCGCGGCGATTGGGACAACTGCCTCATCGAGGAGCTCGTGATCGTCCATCCCGAGTTCTCGAAGATCGTGCCGCGCGGCGTTCCCGACATCCGCGTGATCGTCTGCAACGGCCTGCCGACGATGGCGATGTGCCGCCTGCCCACCGTCGAGTCGAACGGTCGCGCCAACCTGCACCAGGGGGCCATGGCCGTCGGCCTCGACATGGCCACCGGCCGTGCCGTGCACGCGATCCATCACAACATCACCGTCGACCACCACGTCGACACCAAATACCCGCTGTCGCGCTTCATCCTGCCGCACTGGGACGACGTGTTGACGCTCGCCTCCAAGGCGAGCGAGATCTCCGGCCTCGGCTACCTCGGTGTCGACGTCGTCATCGACGAGCGCTATGGACCGCTGCTGCTCGAGCTCAACGCCCGGCCCGGGTTGGCGATCCAGCTCGCCAACGACGAGGGGCTCGTTCCCCGCCTGGAGATCTCGCGCGACCGCCAGGCGGGAACTCTACCGGTCGAGGAACGCTGCAAGCTCGCGCGCGAGCTCTTCTCGCGCACACCGGTATGGGAGACCGACGGGGCCACCGCACCATGACGATGCGCTCCCTCGCCTTCGTCTGGCTCTTCGCGCTCCTCGCGACGCCGGCCGCGGCGGACGATTCCGCGTGGTACGTCACCATCGCCGTGCACGTCGACGAGGCCGGCGGCAAGCCCGTCGAGCTGCACGTGGCCGTACCCGCCGACGACCCGCGGCAGACCATCAGCGAAATCGAGGTGAAGGCCCGCGGCCTGACGAGCGACGTGATCGATGGCGCCGAGCCCGAGGTGGTCTTCCGCGGCCGCGTCGAAGACAGCAAACGCGTCGCCGTCAGCTTTCGCGTCGACCGCGTCCCCTGGTCGACGGCGTTGCCGCCGATCGACCCCGTGGTCGACCCACCGCGCGAGGCGCTCGAGGCGCTGCGGCCCGCTTCGCTGTACCCCGCGCGCTCGATCCTCGTCCGCGAGTTTCTCGAAGAGAACGTCGCGCCGCGCCTCGCCGGCGAAGACGTCGATGTCCTGCGCGCGATCTACGACGTGATCCGCGAGGAGCTGCCGTACGACCGCAAGGGCAAGAGCCTGCCGCTCGACGTGCTGCGCCGCGGCCACGGCCTGCGCATCGGCCGCGAGCGCGTCTTCACCGCCTGCCTCCGCAGCGCCGGCATCCCCGCGCGCTTCGTCGAGGGCATCGCCTTGAGCAGCTCGACGAAACGCAAGCGCCGCTTCTGGAACGAAGTCTGGGCCGAGGGCACCTGGCATCCCGTCAGCCTCTCCGGCGGGTGGCGAGGCAAGATCCCCAGCGACTACGTCGCCGTCGCCGCCGACGGCCGCCGCGTCGTCCGCTCGCTCGGAGCCGGCGTCTTCACCTACCACGTCGTCGTGCGCCCGGCGCCGCCGCGCTCCGCGCAGGCGACCCCGAGCCCGGCCGCCGCCGCCGCGCCGATGCCATGACCCAACTCGCGATCATCCTCGCACTGACGATCACCGCCATGAGCAGCGCGGCGACCGCCAAGACCACCGTGCACCTCGTCGAGGCGCACGACAGCCCCTTCGCCGCGGTCGTCACCGTCGCCGCCGGCACCGCCGCTCCGGTGCTCCTCTTCGACGCCCAGGACGTCGAAGCGGTTCGCTCGACCGCGACCCTGCTCGGTGGGTCGCGCGCCTGCGTCGTGCGCGCCGGCCGCGAGGCGACGACCGCCGCAACCCTGATGGCGGAGGTCGCGGGCGCTCCTTGCAAGGTCTTCGACTCGGCACGTGCCCTGGCGCAAGATCGCTGGAACGAGCCCGAGCGCGTCGTCGCCTACCGCATCGGCGACGAAGCCGCGCGCGTCCGGGCCACCGGCTTCGCGGCCGCAACCGGCGCCGCCCTGCTGCCGCTGGAACCGGGAACGTCGCTCACCGCGGATACGCTGGCGCCGTGGGAGCCCGCGGCGTTGTACGCGGCGTCGAGCGAGTTGACCCAAGCGGAGGGTAGTCTGGCGGCGCTGGGCCTGACCACCGCCGACGAGGTGATCGCGGCCTACCGCGACCACGCCGGGTCCGCCCCGAGCACGCTGCTGTTGACCAACCCAGCGGACCTCGAGGGAATCTTCTCGCCGTCGGGGCTGTCGATGGTGGCGGCTTCGTACGCGGCACTGCACCGCTCGCCGGCGCTGCCGGTACCCTCCGCCGATCCCGATGAAATCGAGTCCTTCGCGCGCGGGTTGATGGAGCGCACCGACTTCGTTCCGGAGCGTATCCTCCTGCTCGGCGACGAGCTGGCCATGCGCAGCCATCGGATCCCCGACCCCGTACTCGCCGCCGGGGGCCCCGAGGCACGCGGCGGCGGCACCATCATCCGCGCCGAGATCTTCTCCGAGATTCACCACGAGCGACCCCAGGCCTTTCCCGTGGGACGGGTCGTCGCCGAGAATCTGGTCACCGCGAGCATCTCCCTCGCCCGTCGCCTCCACGTGACCACCAAGACGCCGGATCGGCCGGTCATCTTCCTCACCAACGCCGACGAGATCTTTCCGCTGGGCGAGACGATCTCGCGCACGACCGTGGGCGATCTGCGCAACCTCGGCGTGCGCGTGCGCGCCTACTTCCGCGAGGAGATCACTCCCGAGGTGGCGCAGCAGGCGCTCGGCCAGACCGACGTGCTGGTCTGGGAGGGACATCCGCGCGACCTGACGCTCGAGGAGCGCGGCGGCATCGCCGTCGACACGGCACCGAAGGTCACGGTCCTGCAGGGCTGCTACACGCTCGATCGCAACGATCCGATGATCCTGATCGAGAAGGGCACGCAGGCGATCGTGGCGACGTCGGCAGCGATCTACAGCGCCCCGGGCTCCGGCTTCGCCCGGGCATTGTTCGACTCGATCTCCTACGCCGGCGCGGATCTCGGCACCGCCGTGCGCCAGCCCCGCAACTACCTCC
>CALJUJ010000095.1 GCA_937975525.1 uncultured bacterium | reverse complement strand
CCCGCGACCTACGTGCCGCCTCCGGCACCGACGCCGGCCCGGCTGCCACCGCCGCCGCCCACCGACGTACGCCTGCCACCGCCGCCGCGGCGCATCGTTCTGCGCGACGTACACTTCGCCTACGACAGCGCGCGGATCCTGCCGGACTCTTTCGCGCGCCTGGACCGCGCGGCCGCGACGCTGCGCGAGCTCGGCTGGCCCGACGTCGTCGTCGAGGGGCATACGGATTCCCGTGGTACCGACGCCTACAACGATGCTCTGTCGCAGCGGCGCGCCGACGCGGTGCGCCGCTACCTGATCGAGCGCGGCGCACCGGCGCAATCGCTGCGGGCGGTCGGCTACGGCGAGCGTCGGCCGGTGGCGAGCAACGAAACGGCGTCCGGCCGCGCTGAGAACCGGCGTGTCGAGCTGAACCTCCAGGGCGGGGCGCGCTCCGACCCCCGGTACTATTGAGGCTCGCTCAGTCCTCGAACGCGGCGCCGCCGGTCGGCGACGTGCGCTCGGCGATGTTCATGCGAAAGCGGGCGCGGTCCGTCAGCCACAGCTTGTCGCGCCCGAGCGTCTCGAACACGAGCCGCTCGATCTCGACCTCGCGGGGAAGTAGGTACGACAGCACGGTGACGGAGACGATCGGTACGAACTTCGTCCGAATCCCCTCGATCATGTTGATCTGGCCGGCGAACTGTTCCTTCTCCCAGCTGTAGCCCGAGACCGCCGCGAGCCCCTCGGCGAAGTCTTCGACCGTGCCGACGAAATAGTGGGGCATGTCGGAGGCGTACATCCGCCGGTAGACCACCAGGACCTTGTCACCCTTGTCGAGGATTGCCATCGATCGGTTCCTCCCGTTGCTGTGAAAATGCCTCATTCGGTTCGTCGGGCGCAAATGTCACCCGCCGTGCGTCGGCGATTGAATGCGAGGTTTCGTCCGATCGTCATCCGCTCGTATCGATGCGGAAACAGTTGGCGCCTACACTGCGCCTGGAGCGATGAGAGCCATGAACCCACCCATGAAACGCCAGCCGACGACGGCCACCCTCCGCTTTCCGGGCGGGCGCCTGGTCCTACCCCTCGCGGGCGCCTACGACGCGGAAGTCGCCGTCGACCACGTACACGCCGCCGCCCGCCGCCACGGGGAAGTCGAGCTGCGCGTCGGCGAGCACGTATGCATCGTCCGTATCGGTCGGAGCAGCACGGAGCAGTCGTGCGGCCACTGCGGCGGCTTTTTGGGCGAGGCGGAGTTCGCGCACCACGACGGGGTGCGTTGCGACGCCTGTGCCGCGGGTGGGCTACTCGCACGCAACGACCGCCGGCGGCGCCCGGCTGCGTGAAGTCCCGCACGGCCCGACCTCGGCGACCTCGCCGGCACCGACCCCCGCGTCGCCGGTTATGCCATCCCGCCGTCGCTTCCCATTGACTCCGCCCGTTGCCTGCGGTGTATCCAGGCACGCCATGTCTCTCGCGCGAATCGTCGGAGGCGCGCTCCTCGGCGCGGCTTGTTGTGTCGCTGCGGGCGCGCGACCGCAGCCGGCTGGAGCGGCCGAGGGCCTCTTCCAGGTGCGCTCCGCGCAGAAGATCAGCGCCACGGCCGGCGGGTTTCAGCAATCGCTCGCGGAAGGCTCGAGCTTCGGCTGGGCGGTCGACGCGCTCGGCGACTTCGACGGCGATGGTGCCGTCGAGATCGCCGTCGGTGCGCACTTCGCACCCGAGACGGCACCGCGCACCGGCTCCTTGTGGCTTCTCGAGCTGCGCGCCGACGGGACCGTCGGCGCGGCGGAGAAGATCAGCGAGCGCAGTCCCGAATTCTCCGGACCGATCACCCAGGACGACGTGTTCGGCATCTCGCTCGCCGCGCTCGGCGATCTCGATGGCGACGGCGGCGTCGAGTTGGCGGTCGGCGCACCCGGGGACGACGACGGCGGCGCCAATGCAGGCGCGATCTACATCCTCTCGTTCAACGAAGCCGGCGAGCTCCACGGGCGCAGCAAGATCAGTCCGCGGCCGCTGTGGGCGCGCCAGGCGCCGTGGCGCTGGTTGTTGCCACGTGGCCTGCAGGGCGGGTTCGATGGCGCCGTGATGCCCGGCGATTTCTTCGGGGCCAGCCTCGAGGCGCTCGGCGATCTCGACGGCGACGGGGTCGGCGACCTCGCGGTGGGCACCTGGAACGACAACCCGGAGGATCGCCGTCGCGGCGAGGTTTGGATCCTGTTCCTGCGTGCCGACGGATCGGTGAAGCGCCACGTCGAGATCGGCCATCAGCAGGGCGGCTTCGACGGTTTCCTGAACCCCAACGACGTCTTCGGGATCTCGTTGGCCAACCTCGGCGACATCGACGGCGATGGCGTCGTCGACCTGGCGGTCGGCGCGCCCGGCGACGACGATGGCTGCAATACCTGCGGAGCCGTGTGGATCCTCTTCCTCGAGCGTAGCGGCCGTGTCCGCGCGACGCAGAAGATCAGTCTGCGCCACGGCGGCTTTCGCGGTCGCCTCAACAACCGAAGCGAAATGGGGGTGGCACTGACCGCCCTGCCTGCCGTCGCCGGCGACCGGCGTGTCCATCTCGCCGTCGCTGCTCGCGGCGACAGCGAGGTCGCGGCGAACATGGGAGCGATATGGCTGCTCGCGCTCGAGAGCGACGGCACCGTGAGCGACGCGACCAAGATCACCGGCGGCACGAACGGCATGCCCGACGAGCTCGAGGCCAACGACATCTTCGGCGTCGGCCTGACGAGTCCTGGCGATCTCGACGGTGACGGCTGGCCCGAGCTCGTCGCCGGCGCCGAGGGCGACGACGACGGCGCCGACCGTGCCGGCGCCGCGTGGGTGCTGTTTCTCGAGCCAGCGGCGCGCTGAGGATTGCCGCGCGTGGAAGCCGGGCGGCTGGTTTGAATCCGCTGCCGTATCGTGATCGTTGGGGCATGCTCAGCGCGCAGAGGAGGAACATGCTCTCGTTGAATCGCAGCAACGTCCTTGTGGCCGGACTCTGCGGCCTGATGATCTCGCTGGCCGGCTCCGGCTGTGGTGACGACGACGATTGTTGCGCCGCGGGCACGACGGCCTACGACGTCGTCGCTTCGGAACCGCGCTTCGTGGTGCCGTCGGCCGCCCTCCCGGCCGCAATCCAGCCGTTCGCTTCGAACAACAACGTCGACATCCAGTTCCACGAGGACCGGCTCTACATGGCCTGGCGTTCGGCGCCGACGCACTTCGCGTCGACGCAGACCCGCATGTTCGTCGTGTCATCGCTCGATGACGGGCTGACCTGGGATTTCGAGCACGACATCCACATCGGCGCCGACATGCGCGAACCGCGCTTGCTGTCGTTCGGTGGCGAGCTGCAACTGCTGTTCTTCGAGGCTGGCCGCAATCCCACGGCATTCGAGCCGATGCGCATCCTGCGCAGCGTGCGCCGCGACCTCGGTGACTGGGGAGACCTCGAGATCGTGCGCGATGCCCCGGTGGTGCCGTGGGACCTGAAGGTGCGTGACGGAGCCGCCTATCTGACGACCTACGAAGGCGAGCGCGACGCTCCAGGAGGCTTCAGCGATATCCGCGTGACGTTCGAGGTCTCGACCGACGGCGACCGCTTCGTTCCCGTCGACGGCCGCGAGACGGTGTACCGCGGCGGCGTCTCGGAGGCTGCGTTCGAGTTCGGACGCGACGGTTCCCTGTGGATCGTCACCCGCAACGAGGACGGCGACGCCACGGGGTTCGGTTCGCACGTCTGTCGCGCACCGGCGGAGCGCCTCGCCGATTGGGACTGTCCGCCCCAGTCGGATCCGAATCGCTACGACTCGCCGGAGATGTTCCGCCACGAAGACGACATCTACCTGATCGCCCGTCGCGACGTCGGCGGTCCGTTCGACCAGGCCGATCCGTCGCTGCCCTTCGACGACCGCAAGTTCGAGAACCTCATCGCCTACTCGAACCGTCCGAAGCGAACCGCCCTGTACCGCATCGACCAGGAAGAACGGCGCGTCGTCCACGTCTTCGATCTGCCCAGCGCCGGCGACACCGCCTTTCCCGCGGTTCAGCAGACGGGACCGCACACGTTTCTCGTCGCCAACTACACCTCGCCGCTCGATCGGCCCGACGTGACCTGGCTCGAAGGCCAGACGAGCGAGCGCGGCACGCAGCTCTACTTGCTGACCTTGACCTTCGTGGAGCGCGGCAGCGTCGCGTTGCCGACGCCGACGGCGACGTGGACCGCGGCCCCGACGCCGACGCCGACGGTGGCGCCGTTGGAGGCGCGGGTCGAGCTCGCACCGGTGTTCGCCGTGCCTGGAGCCGATCTCTCCGTCACCTGGCCGATGCTCGACGGTTTCGCCGGCGACATCGATTTCGGCGATGGCACCACGGGTGACGAGACCACCGAGTCGCATGCGTACGCCGATCGGGTTGCCGTCTACGACGTCGAGTCGCGGGTGAGCTTCGCTGGGGCGGAGGCGCTGCAGCAGGGAGCCGTTGCGCGAACGGACCTGCAAGCGTTCGCCCCGCTGCGTCGCTTTCAGCTGACCACGCCGAGCGATCCCGTGGTGCAGGGTGTGATTCGCAGTGTGATTCCCGCCTTCTACTGGGCGTTCGGCGACGAACGCCTCGCGGTCGCGGTGGACCCGACGGCGCGCGCGGCGTTCGCCTTCGACGATGTCGCGACGACCGCCCTCGCCTGGTCGGAGGACGGATCGGAGTTCAGTAGCGGGCCCGTCGACGTGCAGGCCCCGCTCGTCGCTCCCGGGGGCGTCGCCGCGGATCTCGTCGTCGGACTGCGTGCGATCACGTTCTCGGGCACCGTCGTTGGCGACCACATCGGCCCCGTCATCGCGCTCGAGGCCGAGATCGTCGTCGCCGACGTCGTCGCCGTGCTGCGCGAGCTCGGCGGCTTCGAAGAGCAGGCGGCGCTCGAGTTCCTCGCCGATCTGTTCGAGTTCGATCCGGCCGCACCCCCCGAGACGGCGCCGTTCGTCGGCTCGTTTCGGGTCGAGCCGGTGCCGGGAGCCGCGGGGGCCGAGTGAAACGCCTCGGGATCGTACTGTTCGTGCTGCTGGCGCTGGCGGCCACGGTGCCGCTGCTCGGACGTCTGGCGCACTTCGACGTGCTGACCCGGGACAGCCCCCACAAGGTCTACGTCATCCTCGGCTTCCACACGAATTTCTATCACTCCTGGCGCGGGGATACGCCCGACGAGGCCGGATTCGGCACCGACATCCGCATCGTCCGCGAGATTCTGCGCATGCTCGACGAAGCGAACGAGCAGGGATTGGACGCGCGCGGCTATTGGGAGTCGGACACCCAGTTCACGCTCGAGTCGATCCTTCCGGAGCATGCGCCCGACATCATCGAAGGTATCCGCCGGCGGGTCGAGGCCGGCCAGGACGAGGTCCTGATCGCGCCCTACAACAACGGGTTTCTCAGTGCCATGACCGAGCCGGAGGTGCGCGCGGCACTCCGCTGGGCGGTGAGCAATCCTTGGCAGTCGGGGGCGGAAGACCTCTTCGGATCGATGGTGCCGATCGTGCGCCCGCAGGAATCGATGTTCACACCCGGGCTCGTGCCGATCCTGCTCGACGAGGGCATGGAAGGCGTGATCCTGCCGTACTCGAGCTACCCGTTCACCGCCTTCACCAACTTCGTTCCGCTGTTGCCGCCGGCGCAACGCTTCGGGCTCACCTGGATGCGTTCGCGGCCGGATGGGCCGCGGATACTCCTGTTCCCGAGCGTGAGTCTCGGCGACGTCATCGATTTCGTGTCGCTCGAGAAATGGATGCTCGAGTTGCGCGAGCTGCAGCTCGACGGCTCGGTCGACCAGGACTTGGTGATCCACATCAACTTCGATGCCGACGCCGAGTCGTGGCTGCCCCTGGACCTACCGCCCGGGTTCGGCTGGCTGCCGAACACCGGCGGGCTGCGCGAGTACATCGAAGCGGTCAACCAGTACGATTGGGCCGAGTTCAGCACCCCGGGCGAGTTCGTCGCCGCACGTGCCCCGCAGGGGGAAGTGCTGATCGATCGCGACACGGCCGACGGCGCGTGGGACGGCTACTTCTCGTGGTCGGAAAAGCATGGGAGCCAGCAAGTCTGGACGCGCGTGCAGCAGTCGCGGCTCTTCGAAAGCCAGGCGTTGACCGTAGCCGCGTCGCTTCCCGACAACACCCCCGCGAGTCTGGAGGAGGCGTACTTCAGCGGCCGCGACGGCAGCTTCTACCAGCGGCTGCGTTCGCTCTCGACGACGCACTTCGGGATGAGCAATCCAATGATCAACGACCAGCGGTTCGCAGCGGCTACCGATGCCGCCGATCGCGCCCGGGGTCGTGCGCTCGATGCCCTGCGCGCCGCTGCGCGCGCGCGCGCCCAGTCGGGCCGCCAGGTCAGCGATGCCGACGTGGTGTACGGATTCGAGCTGCATGCGGAGGATGCTGCAGCGCCCGGCGTTCCCGTGCGGATCCCGCTCGTCCTGCCCGGGCCGGCCACCGGCTATTCCATCGTCGATGCCGACGGGGCGCCGATTCCGAGCTCGCTCGTCGACATCGAGCCGCTCGGCGGCAATCTCTTCGCCACGCTCGTGCTGCCCGCAATCGCCGCGACGCGCGCCCAGCCCTTGTCGCTGCGGCGATCGGCGAGCGTTCCGCCCGCCACGGCCGCGGCTGCGCCGGAGAGTGCGGTGCTGCGCAACGATCGCGTGCAGTTGGCGGTGTCGGCAGCGAACGGAGTCGACTCCCTGCTCATCGACGACGAGCGGGTGGGCGGCGCCGATTTTCTGTCGGCGTTCATCACCTATCGGAACGCCGATGCGCCGGAGTCGTTCGCGGCGCGCGAGTGGCACCTCGAGCAGCTCGAAGGCGAGCGCCTCGACGACCTGCAGCGCATCCGCTTGCACGGGCGGGTTCCCTTCGGCGGCGCCGACGAGCAGGGGGCGGCGCACATCACCGTCGACTTCAGCCTGCCCGGCGCCGAGCCATTCGTGGTCGCCGACGTGGTCGTGCGCTACCCGTACACGGAGAAGCGCGACGTCCTCGCCACGCCGCAGCAGAAGCTACGCAAGCGCATCGACATGCGGTGGATCGAGGTGGCGCCGTTTCAGCTGCACCCACGCTTCGACGCCGCGGCCGGAGAGTTCTTGAAGGTCTGGCGCGAGAACTACCTCGACGTGGTCGGTGGGTTCGCGCTGGACTACGCGCGCATCAACCCGCGCAACGCGAACATCGATTCGTTCAACCACCACATCACGGGTCCGTGGCTGGCAGTCGCCGGCGGCGGCAAGGGCCTGCTGATCGCGCAGGACGCGACGGTATGGTCTTCGTCCGCGTTTGCGCCGATGCGCCTGCGCACCGTGCACGGCCGCCAGGATCTCTGGATCAATCCGTACGGCTCCTACTACGGCGAGCAGCTCGACTATTCGCACATGGGTGGCAACGGGCTCGGTACCGAGTTCGCGAAGCTGGTCGCGCCAGCGCTGCGTTCCAACGGTCCGAGCTACAACGGCGA
>CALJUJ010000094.1 GCA_937975525.1 uncultured bacterium | reverse complement strand
CTCGGGCACGATGCCGCGGCGCGCGAATACGAACCCCATGCGGGCCTTCCACGAAGCGATGCGGACGTCCATCGGCAGGGTCATGGTGATGCCGACACCGACGGCCGGGCCGTTGATGGCGGCGATGACCGGCTTCTTGCAATCGTAGATGCGCAGGGTCACCTGGCCGCCACCGTCGCGGTGTTCGTCGAGCCCGTGCGATCCCTCGCCGCGCGAGTCGTCGAAGGTCCCACTTCCCGCGGAAAGGTCGGCCCCTGCGCAGAAAGCTCGCCCGGCGCCGGTGACGATGACGGCGCGAACCGCATCGTCGTCGTCGGCTCGATCGAAGGCTTCGATCAGCTCCTGCTGCATGCGCGGGGTGAACGCGTTCAGCTTGTGCGGCCGGTTGAGAGTGATGGTGAGCACCGGTCCGTCGGTCGTGTACTGAATCTCGCGAAATGCCATGGCCATGGTCTTAGTTGATCTAGGCCCGGCTGACGATAGCCGTATCCGCGACGCGGCTCACGGCTTCCGGCCCAGGAGCCAGCGAAAGACGCGATCGTGGCGCTTGCCGTACGGCGGATACAGGCTATCGAGTCCCGGCAGCCGCGGCGCCGTGAACACCGGGCGCAGCTTGCTGAACTCCAGGAATCCCTCGTGGCCGTGGTACTGGCCGATACCGCTGGCACCGATGCCACCGAACGGCATGTCGTGCTGGGCGACGTGCAGGACGCAGTTGTTGATCGTCACGCCTCCCGAGATGGTCCGATACAGCAGCTTTTCTTCGACGGCCTTGTCGCGGGTGAAGAAATAGAAGCCGAGCGGTCGGTCGCGGTCGTTGATGAACTCGATGACCTCGTCGAGGGAATCGTAGCTCCGCACGGGCAGAAGCGGTCCGAAGATCTCTTCCTGCATGATGATCGTGTCGTCGCCGGGGTCGAGCACCAGGTGCGGCGGCAGTTTGCGGAGCACATCGTTGGCAACCGCGTCGGGCACCAGCGGAACGACTTCCGCGCCTTTGTTGCGGGCATCTTCCAGAGTGGCGCGCAGCCGGTCGTAGGACTTCGCGTCGATCACCGAGGTGTAGGCCGGATCGTTCGTGTCGGGGTAGCGCTGTGCGACGATGCGTTTGGCCGCCGCGACGAAGGCGTCGCGCTTCGCCTTGGGGACGAACAGGTAGTCCGGCGCAAGGCAGGTCTGCCCGGCGTTGATCAGCTTGCCGTAGAGGATGTGAGAAGCGGCCTCGTCGACGTCGTAGTCGTCGCAGAGGATGGTCGGCGACTTGCCGCCGAGCTCGAGGGTAACCGGCGTGAGGTTCTCGGCGGCCGAGCGCATGACATTGCGGCCGGCGTCGGCGGAGCCGGTGAAGATGAGGTGATCGTACGGAAGGGTCGAGAAGTCGCTCGCGCCGATGCCCGGGAGAATGGCCAGGGTGTCCTCATCGAACTGCTCGGCGACCTTTTCCGCGAGCAATCGGGCCAGCGTCTGGGTGCTGCTCGCCATCTTGATCATCGCGCGGTTGCCGGCAGCGACCACGCTGGTCAGCGGGCTCACGGTCAGGAACAGCGGGTAGTTCCAGGGGGCGACGATGCCGACGACGCCCTTGGGCTGGGGGATGACGCGGTTGCGGCCGGTGAAGAAGGTCCAGGCGACGTGGCGGCGCTGCGGCTTCATCCACTTACGCAGCTTGCGGCGGGTGTAGCGGATCCCGTCGACGCAGCCGTAGACCTCGAGCAGCTTGCTCTCCATCTCGCAGCGGTGGCCGAAGTCCTCGCGGATCGCCGCGGCGATCGCGTCGACGTTGTCGACGAGAATGCGCTCGAGCTTGTCGAGGCGATCGACTCGTTCTTCGAGGCTCGGATACGGCTCCCGGCGGTACGCCTCGCGTTGCTTCCGGAAGACTCTCTGGGCTTCGTTCTCGATGCTGTCGATGCGCCGCAGCTGTGCTGTCTGTGCCATCCCGGCTCCTCCTGGTAGCGATGCGCGCGAACCTGCGCGCCTTCCATTCTTGACGCACCCCAGCGGAGCGCACAAGGACGGTCGTGGGCTCAACCTCCGCCGAGGTTGCGCGCCGTCGGCGAGGTCGCCACCTCGCGGGGATCGGGATCCGTACCCAGCCAGCGGTCGACCGTCGCCACCGTGAACCCGAACCAATACCCCTCGTTCTTGAAGTGGTGCAGGCGATGGTTGCGCCACAGCGAACGGTACAGTCGTCCGCGTGGGCGGTAGCGGGTGTGCACCAGGAAGTGAATCCACTCGTATTGCAACGCCATGCTGAAGTAGACCGCGACCAACGTCGCCGCATGCGTCGCCGGCAGCAAGGCGGCCGCCACGAACACCACCACTGGCGCGAGCGCGTGGACGTAGAGCGGCAACACCGTGAGGTCGAGCCGCCATGGCTCCAAATGGTGTAGTCGATGCCGGCGGACGTGCGGCGGCTCCCAACGTCGTTCGCCGATCCGCAGAGGCGGTTGGTGCAGCACTGCCTTGTGCAAGTACCACTCCTGCAAGGGCCACAACGCCGCTACGAAGAGCGCCAGCGGCAGCTCGGTCCAGCCGCCCGGCCCCAGCGTCAGTCGGTAGCCGACCGCGCCGGCCGTCAGCACGATCAAGACGATCACCGTCGGCGCAGCGACGAAGTGCCGCAGTGCACCTCCGAGGCTCGCCGGGCTGTCGGCGGCAGCCATCACCCATTGGTTCCGGGTCGTCATTGCCCCACACTCTCGATCTGCTCAAGGGCCATCGCCATCACCCGCGCCCCGCGCTCGGTGATGTCCCGCAACGCTGTTGTCGCCGGCTCCTCGTCGCCCCGCCGCACGGCTCGCGCCAGCGCGAGGTAGCCGTGTAGATAAGTGAACTCCTCCGCCAACAGCGGACGCATTGGCTCGCGAAACCGGTCGTAGGTCTCGCGCATGGAGTTGAACGCCAGCCGGTAGGCGATGTTGCCGGAGCCGTCGACGAGCGTTTCCCAGAATTCCATCGCCAACGCCTGGAGCTCGACGAGATCATCCTTTGCGGTACGCATGCGGGCGACGATGTCGTCGAGCGCATCCGCGAGATCGGCCCCACCGCGCTGCGCCGCCAGCCGCGCCGCGTCGATGCCGAGCGCAGTGCGCATCTCCATGATGCTCCGCAGCACGTCGGCGTCGATATGCCCCTCCTCGGAGACGACCAGCGCCGGCAGGATCTCGAGTCCCGCGCCGTTGCGATAGTCGAGAACCCGCGTCGCCCCACCCTGCTGCATCGCCACGAGCCTGATCTGCTGCAGCCGCTTGAGCGCCTCGCGCACGGCGCCGCGGTTGACGCCGAAGGTCTCGCACAACACGCGCTCCGCGGGGAGGCTGGCACCGGGTTCGAGCTCGCCACGCAGAATCTCGTTGCGCAGCTGCACGAACACCGAATCGCCCAGAGACCGTCTCTGAACCTGCTGCAACATCGTCACCTCCCTCCGCAGGACGTCAAGGCGTTGTCGACGCCGGCGATGATCTCGTCGACCGCGACCCGGGTGTCGAAGTTGCGATCGAAGCCGACGCAATCGGCGAGCTCCGATTCGCCGAGCGCGCGGCGGACGCCGAGCACCAGCTCGGCGACGTCCACGTCGCCGTCGCCGTCGCAGTCGCCCGTACAGATCCACGCCGCCGCGCAATCGGGCGACGCCGGCAGCATGTCTTCGTGAAGATCGAACCGCTCCGGCGCGTCGAGACCCATCGCCGTCAGATAGAAGAGAATCCCCTCCCACAGATGCGGGTTGGCGACCGTCTGCTGCGCGAACGGAACGTCGTCGCCCTGGCGAACCACCATCGCCTCGCCGAAGATCCCCGTGTCTGGGGTTGCGTGTTCGACGGCGAGACGTTGGGTGTAGTCGAGCAGAAGGGAGCGCGTCTCAGCGTCGTCGCCAGCGACGACGGCGATGCTCGACGTTGCCTTCATGAAGTAGGAGCCGCCGTCGTTCTCCAGGCGAATCGGCGTACCGACGAACGCGAGGTCGTTGTCGATCTGCGGTGCGATGCGAGGATCGTCCCAGGGAAAGACGCGGAACGGCCACATCATCCATGCGGTCTGGCCCGTCGGCGAGCGGTTCGGCGGCGCCGAGTCGCCGGGCCGAGAGACGAAGCGCATCGCGCTTTCGTCGTAGAGCAGCGTGCCGATCGCTTCCTGGAGTTCACAGGCACGTGCCTGCCAGCGGCGCGCCCAGGGCCCTTCGCCGAGCAGTGCTGCAGCCCGCGCCGCAACCGCGAGCGCGCCCTGCGTCGTCACCGCACCGTGGAGGGTCTGGGTATACGGCGCATTGTCGTCCTCGCTCGCCGGAGCCTGCAGGAGATTCTCCGCGTCGCGCCAGCCGGCGAGCAGCTCCGCCGCCGCCGTGATCTCCGGCCACAGGTCCTCGAGGTAAGCCCGGCGTTCGTCCTCGGCGATCCAACCGACATGGGACACCATCGTCCACAACGCAAAGCCGGTGTTGTCGATCTCAAAGCGGAACAGCCCGCCGACCGTTCCGTCGGGATAGTAGTTCATCTCCCAGGCGCCGGCGGGATAGAGGTTCGCACGACCGGTGCGCGGATCGACCGGCGGCGGTTGGTCGACGAGCGGTGTCGCCGCGACCGGTTGATCGCGCTGCCAGTCGGCGTACAGCCGTGCACGTTGCGAGACCAGCTCGTGCTGCCCCGAGACGTCGAGGGCGACGTTGAAGAACGCGCCGTCGCGCGGCCAGTCGAGACCGTAGGGCGGCTGTCGCGAGATCGACGCGACGATGGCGCCCGTCGCCGCATCGGTGCCGACGCGGAGGTTGATCAGCGCACGCCGCGCGACCCGCTGGATCTCCGGCGAGAGGCTGGTCGGCAGGGCGCGTTCCGCCAGCCAGGTGTCGAGCGCCGCCTCGGCGGCGGCGAGGACGACGTCGGGATCCGCGGCAGCATCCAGGGCGTCGCGCGCCGCCGGGATCGTCGCCCCTACCCCGAGCAGAACGGCGGCGCGGGCGCGATCGTCAACGAACTCGAGCGGCGTGCGCAGGGCCTCTGCGACCTCGCCGGCAGCGGCCGGACTGCCGGACAGCTCGCCGTCGGCGGCATCGGCCCAGGGGTCTTCGGCGACGTGCTGCCAGCGGCGGGCGACGTGCACCGGCGGCGCCGCGCCACAGCGCAGCAGGTCCAGCAGGGCGGGATCGATCGGCAGCGCAACCTCGCCGTCGAGCTCTTCGGCGAGTGCCAGCACGTTGTCGGCGATCTCGTCGCGCAGCTCGCAGAGCTGGGGCCCGTCGTAGCCGATCTGGAATTGCTCCGGCGGCGGCACCGTGGACAGGCCGATGACCGCTCCCGGAACGAAGTCGCCGACCAGCCCCGCCAGCACATCCGTGGCGCCGGCGACGTCGACCTGGCCGGCGGCGAGCGCGGCGCCGACGCGGCCGTAGGTGGTGCGCGGCTTCAGCAGGATGTCGGTGACCTCGTCGAAGACGATGCCGTCGCCGGGGTGGAAGTGGAACACCGTGGCGGAGTCGGCATGCCAGAGGGCGGCGTAGTCGTTGCTGCCGTCGAATGCCCAATCCGTCAGCGGCAGCTCGGGAATGCGCGAGGTGGGCGGAACTGGGGAAAGGTTGGCGTAGGTGAGCAATGCCGCGGCTGCGACCGGGCTGGCGTCGGCGCGCTCGACGGTGACGGCGCGGACCATGACGTCGGGCCAGTCGGGAGGCGGTGCGACCGTGTCGCGCACGGTGACGGTCAGGCCGAGCGACGCGTGCGTATGGACGGTGACCACGGCGGCGCCATCGGTGGCACCGTACGACTGGGCGATCTGCCAGTTGGCGTGATCGCGCAGCCAGGTGACCTCGCGGGCGCCGCCGTCGAGGTCGAGGACCAGACCGAGGACGACACCGGCGGCGGCGGGCGCGCCGAGTCGCGGCTGCAGCCGGGCGTCGATGTCGTTGCTGGCGAGGTAGCCGAGGTGGTCGGCGAAGCTCGGGCTCGGCCACGACAGGACGGTGACGTCGCCGTCGGCGGAGATCCCCGCGCTCAGGCGGCCATGGCCGGTGATGGCGTTGACGTTGGTCGAGCCGAAGATGTGTTCGATGCCGTCGATTTGGTTGAAAGCGGTCGCCGGGACGGCGGCGAGAACGATGGCAACGAGAGCGAGCAGGACGCTCGAAGCGGAGCGGCGCATGGCCGATCCGTAGCAT
>CALJUJ010000093.1 GCA_937975525.1 uncultured bacterium | reverse complement strand
GCGGGCGCGATCGTGGTCATGTCGTCGCTCGCCGCGCTGCAGGGCCAGGCCCTGGTCGGCACATACGCCGCAACCAAGGCGTTCGACCTCGTCCTCGCCGAGTCTCTGTGGGCGGAGCTCGGCGAGCACGGCGTCGACGTTCTCGCCGTATGTCCAGGGCCGACCCGGACGCCCGGGTTCGCGGCTAGCCTCGGCGAACGCACGCAGCACAACATCCGTAGGGCGATGTCCGCAGAAGCCGTCGTCGAAGCCGCTCTGGCGAGCCTCGGCCGAGGGCCGGTGATCGTTCCCGGCGGCGGCAATCGCATCGCCGCATTCGCCCTGCGCCACCTCCTCTCGCGCCGGCAGAGCGTGCGCCTGGTCAGTCGCGCAACCCGGTCCCTGTACGGTTGAATCCCACACGCTGCGACCGAGGATCCATGCACCGCAACATTCGCCGCATCGCCACCGCCGCCTTCGGGGTCGAAGCCGTGGGGGCGCGGGAGCTCGATGCGCTCGGCTACACGAGCCACGAGACCGAGGACGGGCGGGTCGCGTTCGACGCGGACACCGAAGCGATCGCGCGCACCAACTTGTGGCTGCGCAGCGCCGACCGCGTCCTCGTCGAAGTGGCGCGTTTCCCGGCCACCGACTTCGGCGAGCTGTTCGAGCGCACCCGCGAGATCGAGTGGGCGGATTGGATCGCCGCAGACGCCGCCTTTCCGGTTCGCGGCAAAGCCGTGCGGTCGCAGTTGATGAGCGTTCCGGACTGCCAGGCGCTGGTGAAGAAGGCGATCGTCGAGAGCCTGAAGCGACGCCACCGGACGGACTGGTTCACAGAGACGGGCGGCGCCCATCCCGTCGAGGTGAGCATCGTCCGCGATCAGGTGACGCTGGCGCTCGACACCAGCGGCAGCGGCCTTCACAAGCGTGGCTACCGCACCAGCATGGGCGCCGCGCCGCTGAAAGAGACGCTCGCTGCGGCTCTGTTGCAACTGAGCTACTGGAAGGCCGGACGACCACTAATCGACCCGTTCTGCGGCTCCGGCACGATTGCGATCGAGGCCGCACTCGCCGGACGCGACATGGCACCCGGGATCGGCCGGACGTTCGCCGCCGAAGCCTGGGGATGGATCGGAACCGACGTCTGGCGTCAGGCGCGCAGCGAAGCGAACGACCGAGCACGTCCGGGCCTCGACCTACGCATCGTCGCCACCGACGTCGACCGGCGTGCACTCGGACAAGCTCGGCAGCACGCTCGCGCCGCGGGAGTCGCCGAGGACATCCACTTCCAGCAGCAGTCGGTCGCCGAGTTGCGAACCCCGCACCGCTATGGCTGCGTCGTTTGCAACCCTCCGTACGGCGTGCGCCTCGGCGCCAGCAGCGAGGTCGAGAAGACCTACGCCGAGATGGCGAGAGCGTTTGCCCCGCTCGATACCTGGTCGATCTACGTACTGACGTCGCATCCGCGCCTCGAGGCGCTGCTCGACCGCAAAGCGACGCGGCGCCGCAAGCTCTACAACGGCGGCATCGAATGCACGTACTACCAGTTCGCCGGCCCGCGGCCGCCGGTCAAGCCATGTCGGGAGGGCTGACCGTGGCAATCCAGTCGCGGTAGTCGCCCGGATAGCCGACGACCTGTTGCCGTTCTTCCACCTTGCGCAACACCGACGCGAGCGTGTCGGCGCTGGGCGGCGCCTGATCGCCGAGCCAGGCGGCGACGCGCCGTCCAGCCGGGGAGCCCGCCTCGCTCGGCGTCTGCAGGAGGTGCTGCTCACCCTCGTGGCCGCCGTCGTCGCTGAGGCCGAGGAACTGCTCGATCAAGACCGCCGCGGTTTCGAGGGAATGACGACGCGAGACGAGGATGTTGCCGCGGCCGGTGACTACGTTGCCGATGCTGAAGACGTTGTCGTAGCCGCGCAGGCGACCGAGCTCGGGATCGGTGTAGTCGTACGACTCGCCGCGCAGGGGAACGCCGCGCAAGGGCTCGGCGATGCTGCCGATCGAGCTGATGATCTCCGGGCCGTGCACGTCCTCGAGGACGGCCTCCGCGTCGACGACGCGACCGTCGCGCACCTCCGTCGGCTGGAAGCGGAGGCCCATCAGCCGATCGTTTGGGACGATCAGCTCGGCTGGACGGCGCAGCGGGCGAATGGTGAATCCGTACTTGCGGGTCGCCTTGGCAACGAGCTTGCAGCGGGTAGCCTCGAACTTCGCGCGCCGCGCCTCGTCGGCGCCGTCGGGAATTTCGAGGAGCGGGATGTCCTCGATTCGCCGCCGGTAGAAGATCGTTGCCGGGGCCCGACCGATCCCCTCCCAGCTCGTGCCGTGGCGCTCGAGCATGGCGCCGACGCCGACCAGCTCGACCTCGTTCACCGAGACCTCATGGCCGCGCTCGCGCAGCGCCTGGCGGGCGACTTCGATCTGCAATGCCTTGGCGACGTCGATCGACGCGAGGCCGCCGCCGACGACGATGGTTCCGGGGTGAACCGTGTAGGCGGGGCCCTGGTAGCTCGATTCCTCGTAGTGGTTGAACCAGTGGATGAACGGATTCTGGTAGGTGAGCCCGCGGCCGACGTAGGCGTCGGCACCGTCGATCGGCAGGGCGCGGTCGCGCCAGGCGCCGTGGGCGAGAACGACCATCGAAAAGCCCCACTCGCGGGCCAGGTCGGCGAAGTCGATGTCCTCGCCGATCCGTGTATTCGGGACGAAGTGGACCAGCTCGTGGTCCAGCTTGGCGTTGATGGTCTCGTATTCCTTGTGGCGCAGCTTGACGTGCCAGCGCGGCAGGCCGTCCTCGATCTTGCCGTAGGGGCGCGGGTTCTGTTCGAAGACCACGGTGACGACGCCGCGCTCG
>CALJUJ010000092.1 GCA_937975525.1 uncultured bacterium | reverse complement strand
GGATCGGAGATCGTCGATGCAGGGGAAGCGATGGCGGAACACGGCTCGGAGAACGAACGTGCGGTGGGGGGCGACAGCCGGCGTGGGACGAGATGGGCGGTAGCGGCCGCGGTGTCCCTGGGCGTACTCGCCGGCGCCGGTGGGTTCACGTTCGGCTATGGCCAGGGCTTATCGTATCTCAGCAGCGATCCCGCGGCCTGTGCCAACTGTCATGTGATGCAAGGCCATTTCGACAGCTGGCAGCAGAGCAGCCACCATCACGTCGCGACGTGCGTCGATTGTCATCTGCCACACGACTTCATCGGGAAGTACGCAGCCAAGGTCGACAACGGATTCTTTCACTCCCTCGCGTTCACGCTCGGCCGTTTCCCCGAGCCGATTCAGATCAAGCAGCGCAATCGCCGCATCACCCAGGAGAACTGCGTGAGCTGCCACCGCGTGTTCGTCGACGCAGTGTTGCCGGTTCACGCGGGCGCGGATGCGCTCGCGTGCATCCATTGTCACGCGAGCGTCGGCCACGGGCCGCGTTCGGGAGGATCGAAGGGGCCGGGCAGATGATCGTGGCAGGAAGAGGAGCCATTCGATGACGATGCAAAGGCGTATCACGAGCCCGGCCGGTCGCGCCGGTGTCGGTACTCTGGCGGCGACGGTCGCGGTCGCCACGGTCGTGACCTTCGGCGTGGTGGCGCTATTGGTGTCGATCTTCGCCCGCAAGCAGGAGGCGCGCACGCCGTTCGTGCGCGTCACCGAAGTCGACGAGACCAGCACGGATCCGGTGATCTGGGCGGCCAACTGCCCCCGCCAGTACGACTCCTACGCGCGCACCGTCGACGTCACCAAGACGCGTTACGGTGGGTCGTCGGCGATGCCGGAGCAAAAGCTCGAGCGCTATCCCTGGCTGCGCCGCTTGTTTGCGGGCTACGCCTTCGCTCTCGACTACCGTGAGAGGCGCGGCCACGCGTACATGCTCCACGATCAACGCGTCACCGAGCGGGTGACGCAACGTGCGCAGCCGGGAGCTTGCCTGCATTGTCACGCCAGCGTCGTGCCGACGTATCGGCGTGTCGGGCTCGAGGCCGTCGGTGCGTCCGCGGGAGCGGCGGAGCTAGGCGAATCCTTCGCCTGGGATGCCGTGATGCGCGGCTTCGCCGAGCTCAGCACGGTGCCCTACGCCGAAGCGCTGGCTGCGCTCGAGGCGACGCCCGACGGCGCCGGCGAGCCCGAGGCGCATCCGGTTTCCTGTGTCGACTGCCACGACCCGCGAACCATGCAGCTGCGGGTGACGCGCCCCGGGTTCGTCAACGGCATTGCCGCGCTTGCCGCGAGCGACGATGCGCTGCCTCACTTGCCGTCGGTGGAGCGCTGGCGCACGGGAGACCGTGCCGAGCCCTACGATGCCAATCGCGAGGCCTCGCGTCAGGAGATGCGGACGTTCGTGTGCGCACAGTGCCATGTCGAGTACTATTGCGGGCCGAAAGAGACCTTGTTCTTCCCGTGGGAGAACGGCCTTGGTGTCGAACAGATCGAAGCTACGTTCGATGGACACACCTTTCCGGACGGCAGCCCGTTCCTCGACTACGTGCACGGCGAGACCGGCGCACCGGTCTACAAGGCGCAGCACCCGGAGTTCGAGCTCTGGAGCCAGGGGATCCATGCCCGCAGCGGTGTCGCCTGCGCCGACTGCCACATGCCCTACGAACGCCAGGGCGCGATGAAGGTGAGCAGCCATTGGGTGCGCAGTCCGCTCCTCGACGTCAGCAACGCCTGCCAGCCCTGCCACAACGTGCCGGAAGCCGAGTTGCTGGAGAAGGTGCAGACCATCCAAGATCGCACCCACGGTCTCATCGAACGCGCGGCAGTGGCGATGACCGACATGCTGGACGAGATTCGCGCCGCGCAGGCGACCGGGATCGGCGATGAAGCGCTCGCGGCGGTGCTCGCCCTGCAGCGGAAGTCGCAGTGGCGCCTCGATTTCGTCGCCAGCGAGAACTCGATGGGATTCCATGCGGATCAGGAGGCGGCACGTATCCTGGCGGAGTCCATCGACTATGCTCGCCAGGCGCAAATGCTGGCCGTGTCGCAGCGTGCGCCGGCGGCTCCCGAACTGCCGGCGCCGGCTGCCGAGATCGAGGGGGTCACGCCCGCCGACCGGGTGCCGCGCGGAAACTACGGTCGCGGCAGCTGAGGGTCAGCTGCCGCGCGGACCGAAGGATTCGGAGAAGATGCGCCCCGGGTCGATCCCCAGCGCGACGAGATCGGCCCGCATCGCGGCCATGAAGTCGACCGGGCCGCACAGGTAGACGTCGACGTTGGCGCGCGCGAGGCTCGCCCGCACGCGGGCGGCGTCGAGGCGTCCACGGCTGTCGAAGTCGCGCCCCGGCCGGTCGTCCGGTTGGGGGCGGCTGTAGGCGACGTGTAGGCGCAATCGGCTCGATGCCGATGCCAGCACACGGATCTCCCGCGCGTGCGGGTGGTGAGCGCCGTTCCGGACGACGTGGAAGAAGTGCGTGGCCGGGACGTCGGCTCGCTCGACGAGCGCGTGCAGCATCGCGAGCAGCGGAGTCACGCCGATGCCGGCGCCGATGAAGACGTTGGTGGCGGTTGGGTCTCTCAGTACGAAATCCCCCGCTGGAGCAAGCGTGCGGACGAGCGTTCCGCTGTCGACGGCATCGTGCAGGTGGCGCGAGACGATGCCCGCCTCTTCGCGCTTGACGCTGATCCGATACGTCGCCGCGCTCGGGGAGCCCGACAGTGAGTACGTGCGCCGCAGCGGTTCGCCGCCTCCCGGGACGTCGACCTCGAGCGGTAGATGCTGCCCCGGACGAAATCCCGGCAACGGCCCGCCATCGAGAGCCGCGAGCTCGAAGGACACGACGTCGGCGCTCTCGCGTACGCGACGCAGGACGCGCAGCGATCGCTGTGATGCACCCGAAAAATCCCAGCGCAG
>CALJUJ010000091.1 GCA_937975525.1 uncultured bacterium | reverse complement strand
CGAGCTCGAGGTCATGCGCGCCGCCAACCGCATCGTCGCCACCATCCTCGCGCGTCTCAAGGACATGGTCCGTCCCGGGGTCACCACCGGCGAACTCGACCGGGTCGCCGAAGAGTTGATTCGCGAGCACGGCGCACAACCCGCGTTCAAGGGCTACCAAGTCGGCGACCAGACGTTTCCCCGCTGCGTGTGCATCTCCATCAACGACGAGATCGTCCACGGCATTCCCTCGGATCGCCGTGTCTTGCGCGAGGGCGACATCGTCGGACTCGACTTCGGCGTGCGCTACCAGGGCTTCTACGGCGATTCCGCCGTGACCGTTCCGGTCGGTGCGCCGAGCTCCGAGGATGAGCGCCTGATCCGGACGACTCGTGAGGCGCTCGCCGCAGGCATCGATCAGGCGCGCGTCGGCAATCGCATGGGCAGCCTGTCGGCGGCCATCCAGCGACATGCCGAAGGTGCGGGCTTCTCCGTCGTCCGCGACTTCGTCGGGCACGGCATCGGCCGGCGCTTGCACGAGGAGCCGCAGGTGCCGAACTACGGGAGCCCCGATCGCGGGATCCGCCTGCGGGCGGGGATGGTCCTGGCGATCGAGCCCATGGTGAATGCCGGTCGCGCCGAGGTTCGGATCAAGGACGATGGCTGGACGGCCGTTACCGAGGACGGAACCCGCTCCGCGCATTTCGAACATTCCGTCGCGGTGACGGACGCCGGGCCGGAGATTCTCAGCGTGGCTTGAGGCCCGCCCGACGGGATTGAGGAGACGATCGTGAAGGTACGAGCTTCGGTGAAGCGGATTTGCAAAGACTGCAAGATCATACGGCGAGCGGGCGTGATCCGCGTGCTGTGCGCGAACCCGCGCCACAAGCAACGCCAGGGTTGAGGTTCGGAGGAAGAACGATGGCACGAATTGCCGGGGTAGATCTGCCGCACAACAAGCGGATGGAGATCGCACTGACGTACATCTACGGAATCGGGCGTGCCTCGGCACGTCAGATCCTGCAGGCGGCCGCAGTCGACAACGACAAGCGCAGCGACGACTGCTCCGACGACGAGCTCGTACGAATTCGCCAGGTCATCGACGGCCGCTTTCGCGTCGAGGGCGACTTGCGGCGTGAGGTTTCCGGCGCGATCAAACGTTTGATGGAGATCGGTTGCTACCGCGGCCTGCGTCACCGTCGCAACTTGCCGGTGCGCGGCCAGCGCACGCACACCAACGCACGCACCCGCAAGGGACCGCGGCGAACCGTTGCCGGCAAGAAGCCGCCGCCAGGGAAGAAGTAGGAGCTAGGAGCGAATCATGGCGAAGGAAACCGAAAAGGCGGCGCCGAAACGCCGGAAGACGAAGCGCATCGTCTCCGAGGGCGTGGCCCACATCTGCTCCACCTTCAACAATACGATCGTCACCATCAGCGATCCGGTCGGCAATGTCGTCGCCTGGTCGAGCGCCGGTTCGATCGGATTCAAGGGATCGCGCAAGGGCACCCCGTTCGCCGCGCAACTGGCCGCCGAGAACGCCGCCAAGAAGGCGGCCGACCTGGGCATGCGTACGGTCCAAGTCGAGGTCAAGGGGCCCGGTGCTGGCCGCGAGTCGGCGCTGCGCGCGCTCCAGTCGGCTGGCTTCAACGTCACGATCATCAAGGACGTGACGCCGATCCCGCACAACGGTTGTCGCCCGCCCAAGCGACGCCGCGTCTGAGCGGTTCACGGAGGGACAAGGCTTTGGCTCGTTATACCGATTCGGTCTGCCGGCTCTGCCGGCGTGAAGGACTCAAGCTCTTCCTCAAGGGAGAGCGCTGCTACACGGACAAGTGCGCGATCGAGCGCCGCAACTATCCGCCGGGCGTGCATGGCCAGGGACGGACGAAGTTCTCCGAGTACGCCATCCAGCTGCGCGAGAAGCAGAAGATCAAGCGTACCTACGGGCTGCTGGAAGGGCAGTTTCGGCGCTACTTCGAAAAGGCGGAGCGTTCGAAGGGAATCACCGGCGAAAGCCTGCTGATCATGCTCGAACAGCGCCTCGACAACATGATCTACCGGATGGGATTCGCGACCTCGCGTTCCGAAGCGCGGCAGCTCGTGCGCCACAACCACTTTCAGGTCAACGGCCGCAAGGTCAACATCCCCTCGTTCCTCGTCAAGCCTGGGCAGGTCGTCACCGTGCGCGAGCGCAGCCGCAAGGTCGAGCGCATCGTCGCTGCCCTCGAACAGGCCGAGCGCCGCGGGGTGCCCGAGTGGCTCGAGGTCAGCAAAGAGAATTTCTCGGCCCACGTGAAGGCGCTGCCGACACGTGCCGAGCTGACGATGCCCTTCAACGAGCAGCTCGTCGTCGAGCTTTACTCGAAGTGATCCCGGACGCTCCGCGTCCCGTTTTCGGAGGTAGATCCATGCTGCCACAGCGGAACTGGCGTGACCTCATCAAGCCGAAGAAGCTCTCGTTCGACGAGAACGAGGTTTCCGAGAAGTTCGGAAAATTCGTCGGCGAGCCGTTCGAGCGAGGATTCGGTATCACCATCGGAAACTCGCTGCGCCGAATCCTCCTGTCGTCGTTGCAAGGCGCCGCCATCACCAGCGTTCGCTGTGAAGGCGTACTGCACGAGTTCTCGACGCTGCCGGGCGTCCGTGAGGACATCACCGACATCGTCCTCAACCTCAAAGAGGTTCTGGTGCGCCTCAATGATGGGCTCGAGGCCAGCGCGCGGATCGAGGCCAAGGGCCCCTGCGAGGTCAAGGCCGGCGACATCAAAGTCGGCCCCGACGTCGAGATTCTCAATCCCGACGTCCACATCGCCAGCCTCGCCGAGGACGGCGAGCTGCAGATCGATTTGACCATCCGCGTCGGTCGCGGCTACGTGCCGGCAGAGCGCAACAAGGACGAAGAGGCGCCGGTGGGCACGATTCCCATCGATGCCGTCTTCTCGCCGATTCGCAAGGTCAACTACACGGTGACCAACGCCCGCGTCGGTCAGCGCACCGACTACGACAAGCTCAACCTCGAGGTGTACACCGACGGCAGCGTTCGCCCGGACGACGCGGTCGCGTACGCAGCGCGAATCCTCCAGGATCAGCTCGCGATCTTCGTCAACTTCGACGAGCTCCCGGAGATCGAGGAGCCCGAGGGCGAGACCGAGCCGGGGCTCAACGACAACCTGTTCCGCCCGGTGGCGGAGCTCGAGCTGTCGGTCCGCTCGGCGAACTGCCTGCAGAACGCTGGCATCAAGTACATCGGCGAGCTCGTGCAGCGCACCGAAGCGGAGATGCTGAAGACCAAGAACTTCGGCCGCAAGTCGCTGAACGAGATCAAGGAAATCCTCCGGGAGATGAGCCTCGACTTCGGCATGCAGATCGACAATCTGCCTACTCGCGCGGAGCTCGACGAGCGCTGGGCGAAAGAGAAGGAGAGCGCCTGAGGCTGCAACGGCCGCACTGCGGCCGCAATGTGTACGAAAGGGCGAGCCTACGATGAGACACCTCAAGAGCGGTAGAAAGCTAGGGCGCGACTCGGCTCACCGGAAAGCCCTGTTCCGCAACATGGTCACCTCGCTCCTCGAGCACGAGCAGATCACGACCACGGACGCGAAGGCCAAGGAGCTGCGCCGGGTAGCCGAGCGGATGATCACGCTCGGCAAACGCGGCACCCTCGACGCCCGGCGCCGCGCTCTCGCGTACGTTCGCAAACGCTCGGTCGTCCAGAAGCTCTTCGGCGAAGTCGCCGAACGGTTCCAGTCGAGGCCCGGTGGCTATACCCGTATCGTGAAGATCGGTCCGCGCCACGGCGACAATGCCCCGATGTCCGTCATCGAGCTCACCGATCGCGGCGAGAGCGCGAGGTCGGAGGCCGACAAGAAGCGCGAGCGCCGCGCCAAACGCGCGCAACAACGCGAAGAGAGGGACCAGCAGATGCCCTCGATGGGACCGACGAACGCGTGATCGGTCGCCTCAACCGGCGGCCAACTGCACCGAATCGAAGGGGCGCCCGCAATTGCGAGGCGCCCCTTTGCGTTTCAGGATGAGCTCGTGAAGCCGAGGACGTCGCTCATCGTGTAGCGACCTGGCGCTTGATCGACCAACCACATCCCGCCGCGCACCGCACCGCGGGCGAGACACTCGCGACTCTGCGCTCGGTGCGTCAGCTCCCAGCGCTCGGCCGCGCCAGCCAGAATGATCGTGTCGTCGCCGACCAGCCCGCCGCCCCGCAGTGCCATG
>CALJUJ010000090.1 GCA_937975525.1 uncultured bacterium | reverse complement strand
AGACGCAGTCGGACATTCCCGCGAGAGCGGTTCGCGGCGGCGCGCCGATCACGCCGGTATTCCCCTGGTAGTGCAAACCACCTCCACCGCCTCGGCGGTGCGGAGCGTGGAGAAGCGTGTCAGCAGCTCCGCGACGCTAGCGAACGGCGCGGCCGCGCCGCTGTCGCTGTGAACGGCGCGCCCCCGATCCCACCTCTTGCCGGATCGGCCGACGGTGCGAGATGCGCCAGGGGCGCCCGCTGCCGCGGCGGCGCGGTTTCCACGCGACCTTCTGGAGAAATACTCATTGCCTCCCCGCGCTTTGCATCGGATCGATGGCCGACCCTCACGGGCCTCCGCGTCCGTGCGCGACGCACCCCCACCTCAGCGACCTCCAACCTTGATCAAATACACGTGTACACTTATCCTGTGTGCATGAAGAACCTGACGTTGAGCATCGACGACGACGTCCTCGCGGCGGCACGACGATACGCTGCAGAGCACGACTCCACCGTCAATCGCATCGTCCGCGACTTCCTGACCGAACTGGCGCAGCGCGGCGACCGCGCCGGCAAGGCACGTAAGCGACTACGACAACTGAGCAAGGCATCGAAGGCGCAGATCGGGGACGCGAATTGGACGCGATCGGAGCTACATGAGCGTTGAGTGCTTCCTCGACACCAACATCGTCGTCTATGCCGCGGCGACCGACAGCGATGCGAAGAAGCGAGAGCGCGCCATGGACCTTCTCGAGCGCGCGGCGTTCGGGACGTCGGCGCAGGTGCTGCAGGAGTTCTACGTGACCGTGGTGCGCAAGCTCGCCGTACCGCTGGAGCCGGAGACGGCGCTCGATTGGATCGAACAGCTCGCCGTGTTCCCGTGCATCGCCGTCGATTCCGCGATCGTACGCATCGCCATCGAGAAGAGCGAGCGATACCGCATCTCGTTCTGGGATGCCGCGATTCTAGCCGCGGCAGAGGCGCTCGATGCGAGAGTCCTGTACACGGAAGACCTGAACGACGGGCAACTCTACGGGTCGGTGCGCGCGGTCAACCCGTTCCGTGTCGCATCGTGATCGCCACTACCGTAGGTCGCTCGTCAACGGGAGGCACGCGACGGTGGCGATCCTGCCTCGGCTCAGGCGATCCTCCCGATCATCGACTCGCCCACCGGCTCACAGGGGCTTGGAGCCAGGCAGCGAGAGTTGGCGCGCAGGTCGACTGTCTCGTCGGCTGGCGCATCCCATCGCCGTGGGCCATACTCGGTTCATGAGCGAAACGGCGCATCAGCGGTTCTCGTTCGCCGACTACATCCGTCTCGAAGAGTACAGCAACGTCCGGCACGAGTTCCTCAACGGACTCACCTATGCCATGGCCGGTGGTAGTCCTGCTCATGCTGCTCTGGCCGCACGCGTCATTCGCCAACTCGGTGTTCAGCTGGCGGGGCGGCCGTGCGAGGTATTCACCTCGGACCTGCGCGTGCGCGTCGCCGCCACCGGACTGGTCACCTACCCGGACGTCTCGGTCGTCTGCGGGCCGATCGTAGCGGATCCCGAAGATGCGGCGACGATCTTGAACCCCGTCGTCGTCGTCGAGGTGCTCAGCCCGGCGACCGAGGAGTACGACCGAGGCGAGAAGCTTGCCCACTATCAGCGCATCGATGCGTTGCGGGAGATCGTGCTCGTCGCGTCTGCGGAACCGCGCCTGGAGACGTGGCGGCGAAGCGGCGACGGTTGGGACCAGGTCGAGTCCGGTCCCGGAACGGTAGCGAGCTTGACTTCGATCGGTGCACGAATCGAGCTCGATGAGCTTTATCGCGATCTACCTGCTGACCGGTAGGCTGTAGTGGCCATGATCGACGCGTCCGAGCTCTCGGAGAGGTCGAGGTCGAACGCGGATCCCGATTGTCGGCGCTGACGCCGCGGCGGCCTCGAACTACGAGCAGTCGGACGGCCCCTTGTCGGGTAGGAAGTGACCGCAGCAGGTGCCGCCGTTGACCGTGCTGTTGGTGCCGTCGGGACAGGTCGTGTCGTCCAGGACATTGGCGGCGAAGGTGTTGATGCCGCTGAAGTCGGCGTTCGTCAGGTCGGCTCCGGTCAGGTCGTTCTCGACGAAGAAGAAGATGTCGACGAAGACCGTCCCGATCAGCTGCGCATTCGTGAAATCGCTGAGTCCCACGGCGGCTCCGTTCTGCAGCGAGGCGCCGCTGAGATTGGCGCCAGCCATGTTCACCGCCACCAACCCCCCGGCCTCGACGACGACGTCGCTGAGATCGGCGTCGACGAACGATCCTCCGCTCACCGCGAAGATCGTGCTGCCGGAAAAGTCGACGCCGTCGCCGACGACGCCCTGGAGATCTTTCGACAGCAGCGAATCGCTCAGGTCGAGCCCGGCGAGGACCATGCCCGAGCCGAACGTGACGTGGTCGAAGTTGGCACCGGTGAAGTCGGCGGCGCTGACGTCGTTGTCGAAGAACGCGCCGGTGAGATCCGTGCCGCGAAAATTCGCGCCGGTGAGGTTGGCGCCTTCGAAGCGGGCGCCATCGAAGCGCATGATCGGCGTGCCCAGGTCGTCGCCGAAGATCGTGTTGGAGAGATCAGCACCGCGGAAGTCCACGCGTTTGAACAACCCGGCGAACGTGCTCCCGTCCAGAACGGCATTGCTGAAGTCGGCATCGTTCCACCCGGTAGACAGCACCCCCGGCGGAAGGATCGCATCGGAGAAATCGGCGCCGCTGCCTGTGACCCGCGAGACCCAGGACGCGGCG